>NZ_QKVN01000022.1:0-69146 GCF_003231195.1 Acinetobacter sp. WCHAc060042 | reverse complement strand
AAGCCTTCCTTTTCGCACAGCAGCCAAATACCAGCTTCCATGATGATGAATCAAGCGGTAAGGTTCAACAACTCGTGGTTCATTATTATATAAAAAACCAATTTGTTGATTTCTCTCAATCGCTTCAGAGAACATCTTTAATAAATTTTCAAATTTACTAGCATCCTCATAAGCATAGCCTCTTGCTTCATAAGTAAGTTGCTCACGATCTAACAGCTTAGTTAAAAACGATGTTGTTAAATTTGGATATAGATTTTGAATCCCAGAAATTTTGGCAAAACTTCTTATATCTTTTTGTTTAAATACACCAGTTGAATTAGTCTCTAAATAATATCTTTGCTGAGCATCACGCTGTAGAACCAATTCAGTAGATTCTAAACGGCCTATATCTCGAATAATGGTACGTTCACTCACATTGAACTCACTAGCCAAGGTCTTTATATCTAGGTGTACACCATTATTTAACTTGACGAGCAATTTTGCTAAACGCTCAGCCAATAGCCCACTTTTTTCAGAACTTTTTGCCATTATCTATCCAATTCATCTCACACTGCTCATCTCTGCATATTATTCACAGCCTTATGACAGGTTGTGTCATTAATAATTAATATCCGATAATACTTATTAAATTCTATAAAATATAATAGGCATAAAATAGACCTCTTGAGTAAGTACCATTTTCAATCATTTTAGAATTGATCGAACTTAATAAAATCAACACTTACATCTGATTGTTTTTGACTTTTGCAAGAGGTCTAAATATACCAAAAATTATAGTTATTAATTTACTTAAAATTAAATATTAAAGGCTTAGGAAGTTAAGCATATTAAAAAGTATGGTAACTTCCTTATATGAAAGAAAAAAATAGATACTATTCCCGTTCAAGAATCGCAGAAGCACAATTCAGACAAATCATTCGCTTTTTTGCCATGGATTTTACTGCATCTGATACTGCTAAACTTACCAATATTTCTGTTCGCTCCATCAATACAATTTATATCAAATTGCGTAAAAAGATTGCTGTCCAATGTGAAGAAATATCTCCCTTCAATAGCATCGTTGAACTGGATGAATCTTACTTTGGTGCTCGTCGTGTTCGTGGTAAGTGAGGTCGCGGGCATCAGGAAAAACCATTGTGTTTGGGTTGCTCAAACGGGATGGAAATGTGTGCACAGAAATTGTACCAGATTGCTCAAAAGCTACGCTGCAAGGAATCATCCGTGGGCATATAGAACGTGATTCAATCACCAATACAGATGGATGGAGGGGGTATGATGGTTTAGTTGATATTGGCTTTGATAAACACTTCAGAGTAAATCACAGGGACAATGAATTTGCCTGTGGGGAACGTCATATTAACGGTATAGAATCCTTTTGGGGCTATGCAAAAAAGCGGCTCAGCAAATTTAATGGAATTGACAAGAAGATGTTATATTTGCATCTTAAAGAAACGGAATTTAGCTTCAATCATCGGCATGGTTATTTATACCGCGATTTGCTTAAACTACTCCGTAGCAACCCTCTTTTAACTTCCGGATCCCCTGATTAAATAAAAATGATCAACTTTACAGCTATCTCATGTTTTTATCAGAATGATCACTTTTGTTTAAATTTCTTTTTTAAGTCCGACTGTTGATGAGCTAAGCGTTCGATATAACGCTCAAAATGAATTAAGGCTTTATACAGCTTGTGCAAGTCATTAGGCAAAACTCGATTATGAATCACAGACCTATGCAGACGTTTAAGCGCACGAAAACCTTGTGAATGTGTGTACGATGTCGATAAAATTTTCATGACCACCCTCTTCTCTGTTTTATTTTTCATTTAAAACCACGTAAATTTGTCAGGTTTAAATTCAGCTGCAAATTTACACCGCAGTTTTGACAGGTTGTGTCGTACAGTTATCATTTTTTAATATTTGGTAAATTATTTCATTTTTTCAATATATTATTTTGATTGTTTTGTAAAAATTTCAGCAAAAGAAAAGCCGACATGATGTCAGCTCTACTTTTTATTTTATATAAATATTACAGAACTTTTACAACAACTTTACCCACGTGCTCACCCGTATCCATACACGCATGCGCCGCTTGAATCTGATCGAACTCAAAAGTTTGATAAATCATCGGTAAGCACTCACCTCTAGCCCATAACGGTGCCACATGATCTTGTAAACCTTGTGCAATCTCAGCCTTCTCAGCCGTATTTCGTGCACGCATGGTTGAACCAGTGATCGTTAAGCGCTTCATCATAATTTGACCCAACTTAACCTCTTTGGCCTTTGCTCCACCCAAAAAGGCAATATAGACCAAACGCCCGTCACGACGGAGTAGATTTAAATTCTTTTCTAAATACGGGGCACCCACCATATCTAAAATAACATCAACTCCACCATTATCCGTTTTCTCATTAATCACGTGTTCAAAATCTTGCGTCTTATAATTGATGGCATCTGTCAAGTTCGCAATGGCTTGAACTTTTTCATCTGTGCCGACTGTGGCAAAGGTTTGAATACCCAATGACTTACACAACATAAGTGCTGTCGTACCAATACCACTACTTCCACCATGTACCAATACAATTTCGCCCGCTTTGGCTTTACCCATTTGAAATACATTCGCCCAAACTGTGAAAAAAGTCTCAGGAATAGCCGCAGCTTCAACAAAGCTTACATTTTCTGGAATATGTAAAGTTTGACTTTGTGGAACCACACAATACTCTGCATAACCACCACCATTAGTCAAACCACAAACCTTATCCCCGACTTTAAATTGTGTAACGTCTGTACCAACAGCAACAACTTCGCCTGCAACCTCAAGTCCTGGGACTTGTGTTACCCCAGGTGGCATCGGATATAAGCCCTGACGTTGTAGAATGTCTGGACGGTTAATACCAAATGCATGCACCTTCACCAAAACTTCATCAGCTTTTGCTTCTGGGATCGTCACTGTTTCATAAGCTAACTTATCCACACCGCCCGGCTCAGTAATAATGACCTGCTGCATTGTTGTTTGTGACATGATTTATTCCCTACGCTTTGAATATTTTTCAAGTTTCATCGACGTATTTGATCATAGAAGTAAACTGAAATGAAGAACACCGTACTTATGTATAGTCTATTCACCATTTTTCGCTGTGATATTCCACGCTCAAATCAGAATCAAAGCAAAAAGATTTTCAGCCCAGAAACAACAGCCTTTAAAGCAGCATCTAAACCATGTTTATTCAAAGTACAATGCTTATCAACCAAATAACTTGAGTTTTAAGATTGATCTGGCAGATGCACAAACCGCATTAGAAATTTACGGACGAGAGGCAAAAACAGCATAATCAGAGGAAATGCAATCAGCCAAGATAAACTCCAGCTTTTTAACCAAAGCTGAAATAAGCCATCCACCAAACCCTTATTCAACAATAAATTAAACACAGAAATTGAGCCACTCATTAGCCCTGAAAGTAGTAACGGCATCAGCCAATTCAGATGTTTGATATGAATTTTTAGGCGCGTATTCAACATAAATGACCCAATTAAAAATTAACCTTGCTTCTGCGTTTTAACGGTTTGTTTTAACGCCTTCATAAATTGCCCGAACTGAGGCATGAAATCTTTAAATAATGGAAGCTCTTTATGCTCCAACATCACTTCACTAAATAGCTTTAAGCCAACAGCAAATGATTTTGCAGCTTCATCATCAAGCATTTGACTGCTTTGAATCATCTCTAACACTTTAAAAATGTCGTCGTGGTTATAGCTGTTAAAACTTAAAATATCGGTGTAACTAGACGGGTTACCTTGCGCATCGGCAATATGTTTGAGTGTAACTTCATAACGATGTTGTTTCATTTTATTCTCCTAGAGACATGCAATATTCACTGCAACCCGATCAACTTCCGCAGCAATCGCCCGAATTTGTTCAGGACTCAATTCGCTATGCTGAATCTTAAGCCGTAGAGAAGCTTTTAGATTTTCCATAGCACGTTTAATATCAAGATATTGCTCATTATTTTGAATTTGTTTACGGGTATCAAAACGCACCAAAATTTTCTCAATCCCCCCTTGCTCAGCCTCAAGATGTTGCAAACCCAAGGCCGTTATACAGTATTGCTTACGTTTATCCTCACCCAATTCAACGCGAACAAATTGTTGCTCTTCTAAATAGTTCAAAGTTGGATAGATGGTTCCTGCACTTGGACAATAGCCTCCTCCTACAATCTCACCGATGTCTTTAATAATGTCGTAACCATATTTGGGTGCCAACGAAATAAGATGCAGTGCTAAGAGCTTCATTTGTCCTGTTTCAAATAAACGTCGCTTACGTAAAACAGGAGATCCGTCCAATTCGACAATAGCTTCAGACTCAAGAGCATTCGACATACATAAGATACAACTTAAAATTATTAAGATATATCTTAATATGTTTTTGGATTATTTCAAGCACTAAATTTCAAACTAAAATCATCATTAAAAAGTGAAGAATTTGAATATCTAAGCGTTAAAACATAAATCAATACGTTCGATCTCATTGATGTAAACACCCAATATCGTTAAAATTTGCGTTATGTCTTTGCGCCTATACACTCAAGTAAACGCAGACCAATAGCTTAAAACTTAGAATTAATTACAATGACAGATCAACTCAGAAAAAAATTTGAAAACCTACAACTCAATGCTGGGCAAGGCAAGATCAGTGCATTTCTTTCTATGTCCTTAGGGTTTTTGGGTATTTTTGCTGCCTTATGTTTTTTGTTTCCTAGCGTCCTAACCACACCTGAACTACGCCCGCTTTATAGTAAACACTATGATGCTTTTTACTACGCCTTGCTGTTCGGTATTGTCGTCAGTGCTGGTTTCGGTACTTATAGTGCAATCATTAAACAGAATAAATACGGTTTTTATGGTTTATGTATCACCATTTTGGCAGCTGTTTTAGGTTGTGGGTTGATCAAAGCACCGATATTACCTGCGCTACCATTTTATGCAGGTTTTGATTATTTCGTTATTACCTTAATCATCCTTGCTTTGGTTTTTATCCCGCTTGAAGGATTCTTTGCAAAGAACACAGAACAAAAAATTCTGCGCGTCGGCTGGGTCACAGACATGAAATATTTTATGTTTAGCCATATTGGCATTCAGCTTTTTTCGTTTTTAACGGTCATGCCTATTCAGTATTGGATCACGCATATTCCCAATAACCCGATTGTGCCTTATGTGCAGGCACAACCGATTTGGTTACAGTTTATTGAGCTATTGATTGTGGTGGACTTCACCACCTACTGGTTACACCGTGCGATGCATGAAGTGAATTTCTTATGGCGCTTTCATGCCATTCACCATTCAACCGAACAAATGGACTGGCTAGCCTCTTCACGCTTACACATTGTTGAAGTGTTAATGACTCGTTTTATCGCAACTTTACCAATTTTCTTGTTAGGCTTTCATACCTCTGCAGTATTTGCTTATTTGGTCTTTATTTCTTTCCATGCCATTTTTATTCACTCCAATGTACGTTTCCGCTTTCCCTATCTGCGCTGGTTAATCGCAACGCCTGAATTCCATCACTGGCATCATTCTTCTGAAAAGCCTGCGATTGATAAAAACTATGCTGCCTTTATCCCCCTTTATGATGTGATGTTTAAATCCATTTATATGCCCAATCATTTAGCCAGTGTATATGGCACAGTGGGTTATAAAATTCCAAACAGTTTTGTGAAGCAGTTTACGTGGCCATTTAAACGCTATGTGAATAAGTTGAAGAAGCGATTAAACAAAAGCAATGAATCTCCCTAATAAAGCCAATTGATTGGTAATCTAACAATCTAAGCTTAGTTCATCCCATTCATAAGCCGTACCTAAAGAGAAGGCCGACACCATTGCAGGTTTTCTCTTTTATTTTTAGTCTATCAATTCTAATTTAAACTATGCTCGCACTTTAAACGTTTTCACCATTCGATCACCTATACTATCCAAATAACACAACAGAACCACCTCACCTACTCCATTACAAGTACTGGCGTTTACCACATTAACCGCCCTAAGGGATATTGCATAACATTAAATGATTGTTAAAAAACCATTTTTTTTATTTAGATCACCTTTAAACACGCAACATAATAATAAAAAACCCACCTTACGGTGGGTTCCTTTCAAATTAGCCAAATCTATTAAAGACGAACCAATTCAACAATTTTATCAGCCAGCTCTTCAACCGCATCTTGCGTAAATGCGACATCTGTACCGTCTACAAGGTCAGTCACCACAACCACACCTGTTTCACGTACTAGCGCAACCTGATCGGCAGTTAAACCAGCTTTCGCAATCGCAACCACACCTTGTTGAATTAACAAGTTCTCAAGTACTTGTGCATTTTCAAGTGCTTTCACAGATACAGTTACCGCAGCAGGTTTTTGACCTAAACGTGCAGCACGGTCTTCCGCTGTGACAGGGTTGCTATGAGCAGACCATTCCACAGACTCTTCCACCATACCCGCACCAATCGTCACGTTGTTTAAACGGTCGATGAAGATAAACGAACCTGTATAACGGCTGTCTTGGTAACGATCAAATACCACAGGCGCATCAAACTCAACGGTGACATTAGCAATGGCGTTCAGCTCAAGGCTATCCACTTGCACCTTTTCCAATGTGTTGACATTGGTACGGTAGTTAATTGCGGTCACTTTTGCAGGAACAGTTTGTGTGCCTACTTTTAAGTTATACAGCTTACCAATCACCAGTGGTTGATCTGCCATCCAGACCACAGTAGCATTCACTGAACGTGAAATTTCTGGCGCCGTTTGATCTGCACGTACAAGTACATTACCGCGTGAAATATCAATTTCGTCATTCAGCGTCAACGTCACCGCTTGACCTGCAACAGCACGCTCTAAGTTACCATCATAAGTAACAATTTCTTTGATCGTTGATGACTTACCCGATGGTAAAGCCACAATTTTGTCGCCTACCGATACATCACCTAACGCAACCGTACCACAGAAACCACGGAAGTCGAGGTTTGGACGGTTTACATATTGCACAGGGAAACGGAAATCATTGGTCACTGAACTGCGGTTAATTTCTACCGACTCAAGTGTACCCATCAACGTTTCACCAGTGTACCACGGTGTATTTGGTGATTTATTGACAACGTTATCGCCATTCAATGCTGAAATAGGCGTAAAGATAATGTTGTTTGGCTTACGGTCACCGA
The DNA here is from genome assembly GCF_003231195.1 of Acinetobacter sp. WCHAc060042. Classification (NCBI taxonomy): domain Bacteria; kingdom Pseudomonadati; phylum Pseudomonadota; class Gammaproteobacteria; order Moraxellales; family Moraxellaceae; genus Acinetobacter; species Acinetobacter sp. WCHAc060042. The sequence continues at coordinate 61,937 of NZ_QKVN01000022.1, read as the reverse complement.
GTTGTGCAACAAAGTTTGCATACTCTGTCTGAATTTCATTGAAGCGTGCTTCAGAAAACTCAACCAAATCCATTTTGTTAATCGCAACAATAATGTTCTTAATGCCAAGTAAGCTTGCAATATATGTATGACGACGTGTCTGAGTTTGTACACCATAACGCGCATCAATCAAGATAATCGCAAGATCACAGGTCGACGCACCCGTTGCCATGTTACGCGTATATTGCTCATGTCCTGGTGTGTCAGCAATGATGAACTTACGTTTTTCAGTTGAGAAATAACGATAAGCTACATCAATGGTAATACCCTGTTCACGCTCAGCTTGTAGACCATCTACAAGCAGCGCCAAGTCAGGCGCATCGCCTGTCGTACCGACTTTTTTAGAGTCGCGAGTCACCGCTTGCAATTGATCTTCATAAATCAATTTTGAATCGTAAAGCAAACGACCAATTAAAGTTGACTTACCATCATCGACATTACCGCAAGTCAAAAAACGCAATAGGTCTTTATTTTCATGTTGTTTTAGATAGCCCAAGATATCTTGGCTAATCAGTTCTGATTGATGAGACATTGCTCAAAACTCCACATATTCTTTAGAAATCGGTTTTAATCTCTTTAATCCCTCTAAATCTCCCTTTGTTAAGGGAGACTTCCCCCTTTACAAAAGAAGGGCTTTTCTCCTCTCTTAGAAAAAGATGAGCAGCACTGCTGCGCAAGGGGAGAGATTTATCAACAGTTAGAAATAACCTTCTTGCTTTTTCTTTTCCATCGAGCCTGCTTCATCATGGTCAATCATACGACCTTGACGTTCAGAGCTGGTTGCAAGCAACATTTCTTGGATAATTTCAGGTAGGGTATTTGCCGTCGACTCAACTGCACCCGTAAGTGGGTAACAACCAAGTGTACGGAAACGTACCGATTTCATTTGTGGAACTTCGCCTTCTTTTAAAGGCATACGTTCATCATCAACCATAATCAGTGTGCCACTACGCTCAACCACAGGACGTTCTGCAGCTAAATAAAGTGGAACCAATGGAATACTTTCCAAGTAGATATATTGCCAAATATCAAGCTCAGTCCAGTTTGATAATGGGAACACACGAATACTTTCACCTTTGTTCACTTTACCGTTGTAAAGATTCCAAAGTTCAGGACGCTGGTTTTTCGGATCCCAACGGTGTTTCGAGTCACGGAATGAATAGACACGTTCTTTAGCACGTGATTTTTCTTCGTCACGACGCGCACCACCAAAAGCTGCATCAAAACCGTATTTATCAAGTGCTTGTTTTAAGCCTTGAGTTTTCATGATGTCGGTATATTTTGAGCTACCATGGTCAAATGGGTTAATGCCCGCATCTTTCCCTTCTTTGTTTTGATGTACGATCAAATCAAAGCCATGCGTTTTTGCCATGTTGTCGCGGAAAGCAATCATGTCTTTAAATTTCCAGCCTGTATCTACATGTAGAAGCGGAAATGGAAGTTTGGCAGGATAGAACGCTTTTAACGCCAAATGCAGCATCACTGCTGAATCCTTACCAATAGAATAGAGCATGACTGGGTTTTCAAACTCAGCAGCTACTTCGCGGATAATATGAATACTCTCAGCTTCAAGCTGTTTAAGATGAGTAAGTCTTTCCTCATTTAATGACATTGACAGCACCAACTCACAAAAATCGTGTACTTATTACACATTCAAAAATATATATTCATTATAAAGATTTAGTTATGCACGCTATTGCTTGTTTTATTATATTTATATGCAAAAAGCTCATATAAAACAAAATTGATAAGCCCTATTAGTTTTATTCAACAACTCCAACGTTCAAAATAAATGCAGATATTACATTAACTTCCCCTGTCATATTCAGTGTTTTAAGTACTTTTGTGATTGATATTTCATCTAAGCACTAGCTATGCCACCTGCACTAAAAACTCTACAGTAAATTTTTCATCTACTTATTTTATTCTATGTCTAGACCAAACCTCACAATAGCAGCGATAAAAAGTAAATTAGACGCAGCTCAACTGGCTGGGTTCATATATCAACATAATAACCACATGCTGATACTACAAGAAGCACTCAATGAAGCAGGCTCGATCTTTCCCAGCTTTGTACAACATGAACATAGTACAGACCAAATTGGCATGCAATTTGGTCTACGACTTTCGCAGTATGACTGCAAAATTTTGAAGCTTGAATTTTTGATCGGTATTACACATAGCAACCAAGACCGCAGTTATGAAATCGGTATTGGGCATTTAAAAGGAGATGAACAAGCATTTAATCTTAATTACGCTTTCTATAATTATCCCAAAACTTTTTTCATGTTGAGTTGCCCACTCTATGCCACATCCGCCCAACTCCTGTATGAAATTGAACAGCAAATCTTCAATCAGCCTAAACTCGATTTTTTAAATACTGCGATCAAAACCAATCCACTAGGTGAACAAGTCATCTGGATGAAAGATTTTATCTTTCAGCAAGCATTAGACATGAAAGTTCGGATTCAAAAGGCTTTACACTGAATGCTGAAACCATCAAAAAACCCGCATTTCATTGAGAATGAGTGCGGGTTTTGTGGCTCAGTAAACTTAGTTTTTATGACGCATGTGTGGGAACAAAATCACATCACGAATACTCGCAGCATTAGCAAATAGCATCACCAAACGGTCAATACCAATACCCTCACCTGCTGTTGGAGGTAAGCCGTACTCAAGCGCCTCAACAAAGTCTGCATCATAGTGCATTGCTTCATCATCACCCGCGTCTTTTTCTGAAACCTGTGCTTGGAAACGTTCAGCTTGGTCAATCGGATCATTCAACTCTGAGAAACCATTGGCAAGTTCACGACCACCAATAAAGAACTCAAAACGGTCCGTAATGTGTGGGTTGTGATCATTACGACGTGCCAATGGCGAAGTTTCAGCAGGATATTCTGTAATGAAAGTCGGCTGGCGTAACTGAGTTTCAACAGTTTCTTCAAATACGATAGTTTGCAGTTTGCCCAAACCAAAACCTGGTTTCACCTGCTCTTTCAGTTCTTCCTGCACAAATTTTGCTAAGAATTCACGGTCATTGACATTATCAGGCGTGAACTGTGGGTTGTGCGCAAGAATGGCATCAAACATCGAAATTTTATTAAATGGACCTTTGAAGCTATAGACTTCTTCACCATAAGGCACATCGGTTGAACCCAAAATGTCAAGCGCTAAGCGTTCAAGCATATTTTCAGTCAGTTCCATCAAGTCCTTATAATCTGCATAAGCTTGATAGAATTCAATCATAGTGAATTCTGGGTTATGACGTGTCGAGACACCTTCGTTACGGAAGTTACGGTTAATTTCAAACACACGCTCAAAACCACCGACCACCAAACGTTTTAAGTAAAGCTCAGGTGCAATACGTAAGAAAAGTGGCATATCCAAAGCATTGTGATGTGTTTCAAATGGACGCGCTGACGCTCCACCCGGAATCACATGCATCATCGGTGTTTCTACTTCCATGAAGCGCTGTTCAGTTAAGAACGCACGAATGCCTGAAACCACTTTGGCACGGATTTCAAAAGTCTTACGTGTTTCTTCGTTCACAATCAGGTCAAGATAACGCTTACGATATTTGACTTCAGTGTCGTTTAGACCATGGAATTTATCTGGAAGTGGACGAAGTGACTTGGTTAAAAGCTCAAAATGTTCGATATGTACATAAAGGTCACCTTTACCTGAACGACCGATATAACCTTTCACCGCGATAATATCACCAAGATCTAGGCTCTTAATGGTTTCTAAGGTTTCAGGTGCTAATTCTTTACGCGCCACGTATAACTGGATACGACCCGTCATATCTTGGATCACGATGAATGAACCGCGGTTCAACATCACACGACCCGCTACAGACACATAAACATGCTCGGCTGCTTCAATCTCTTCTTTGCTTTTGTCTGCAAATTGATCTTGTAAGTCTTGCGCATAATGTTCACGTTTAAACGTGTTTGGCCATGGGCTAGTGCCCGTTTGTTTGGCTTGATCTTCAATCTGCTTTAACTTGGCATGACGCTGTGCAATTAAATCGTTTTCGGAAATGGCTTGTTCAGAAGTCGATTGAGCGTTTTGTTGCGTCATCTCTGCCTCGTATATGTATTAAAAAACGGAAGTTGCATAGCATAGCAGAATTCTGGACGAATGAGCATCATCTAAAACCAAGCGATATATAAAAAAGTCTTTGTTCTGTTGATTTCAAACCTAAGAACTAACTGTCGATATACTCAGCTTTTTTCTTAGACCAAAAGCTAACTTCCTTTCAATATGAATCACTCTACAATGAATGTTATAAATCGTGGAAAAGTAAACTTTTCGCCACCAATAAAATAATTTAATTTTTGATTGAATGACAATATATGAGCAGATGCGAATCTAAAATTTTGTTTTTGCATGGATTAGACTCTTCCCGTGAGTCCACCAAATTCCATGCGATTGATGCAAAACAAAAGTTTTGTATCGACATTGATTATCGCTATCTGAACTTTTCTACTGTAGCCAGTTTTTATGACGATATTATTGAGAAAATAAAACCTGAAATTATTGTAGGGCATTGCATTGGGGCATATTGGGCGTTGAAAATGTCACTGACACATCAAATTCCATGTGTAATTGCCAATCCTCGTTTAGCACCAGATTTCCGTGATGATTATCCGAGTATTAATGATACAGACCTAGACCACAACGTTCCCCAAGTCGCCTACTTGGAGCTCGGCGATGAGCTGATTGATATGTATGCAGCACAGGAAATATTAGAAAATTATATGCTGATACAAGCCGTTGAAGGTGGACACCACCGATTACTGAAACCTGAAAATATCAATCAATTGATTGAACATCTAGAACAACAATATTTGTATAAATAAAAAGCCTTGGATCATCCAAGGCTTTTTTAACGCAATTATGCTGCTACAGATTCTGGCTTAGATTTGTCATCTAGTACAGACCAAATTTCTAAACCTAAGTCAGTATGCAAATCTGGTAAATCCAGAAAAATACTTGCACCCAATACTTCATGATGGCATTTTTTCACCAACTGCTTCACTGCTTTTAATGTCCCGCCTGTTGCTAGAACATCATCTACAATTATCACTTTTTGTGATGCTATATTCGCTGCCATTTCTAAGCGATCTAAACCATACTCCAAACTGTAGCCAACGCCTACAACTGGTGGTGGCAGTTTACCCGCCTTGCGTACTAACAACAAACCTTTGCCCAACCGTTGCGCAAGCAAGCTTGCAAGTACAAAACCACGCGCTTCTACAGCAACAAAACTGTCTACCTCAGCCAACTTCTCCGCAGGAATACTTGCAATCAGTGCATCTGTAAGTGGCTCAAGATTACTCATGAATAATGGCGTTAAATCGAAGAAACAAATACCTGGTTTTGGGAAATCTTGGACCGTACGAATGTGAGACCACAGCGTTGTAGACAAGTTGCTCATAGGAGATCAATGAAATTTGAAAAAGAATAGATGAATTTTACAGCAAATCTTGCAGAAAAACAGCCAAAAACTCCCGACATTCCAATACAGAAACTTAGTAAAGTTTTATAAGTCATTGTTTTTAATTACATCATTTATTTATTAAATATTAGGTATAGATTTATCTAATCATAAAATAGCAATTTAAAGAAAGATATGCAGCCCGACTTTAGTCTAAGGCATGAATTTTACTGAGATAAAAACTTAAGCGAATACCCTCATTTAAGCAATTTTCATGTCTATATTCTGCATACGCTCAAAATACAATCTGGTTTTAAATGATACGTTTTGTCCTTAGCGTCGCTTTTAGCTCAAACATTCAATCATTAAACTCCGATATTTACTTTACATTCGTAATAGAACTGCGTAAAAATTTAGATTACATGAGTATGCTACTAAAGTCAGATCAATAGCATTTTGCTTAATGGATTATTTTGCTGAACCCTTTCTTGTTCAGCGTTTTGGAGAGTCAAATGAAGAAGTATCAATGCATCGTTTGTGGATGGATTTATGACGAAGCAGAAGGTTGGCCGCAAGATGGCATCGTGGCGGGTACCAAATGGGACGATATCCCAGACGATTGGACTTGCCCAGATTGTGGTGTGTCAAAAATTGATTTTGAAATGGTTGAAATCTAATTTCTAATGTTAAAGACCATGCAGCATGGTCTTTTTTTACGTCCTTAAAATAATCTCTGGAGAACCTTATGCATCCCATCGTCATCATTGGCTCAGGTATGGCAGGCTATGCTGTAGCACGTGAATTTCGTAAGCTCAACCCTGAACAAGAACTGCTCATGCTCTGTGCAGATGATGCGACTAACTATGCCAAGCCAACCTTATCCAATGCCTTTGTGGCAAATAAAGCACCTGAACAAATTGCTTTGGGCGATGCTGAGAAAATGGCAGCTCAGCTCAAAATGCAAATTGCTACACACACTTGGGTCAAAGAAATCCATGCAGAACAACAACAGTTGACCTTAATCAAAGATGGTATTGAATCTACACAGCCCTACTCACAATTGGTTTTAGCGGTAGGTGCAAATCCAATTCGCCTTGCGATTGCCGGTGATGGCAGTGAAGATATTCAAGTAGTCAATAACTTAGATGACTACAAAACTTTCAGGGCTGAACTTGAAAAGCGTGCAGATAAGCGTGTCGTGATTTTAGGTGCAGGTCTGATTGGTTGTGAATTTGCCAACGACTTACAACATACAGGTCATCAAACCACAGTAATTGACTTAGCCAATCAACCATTGGGACGTCTCTTACCCGCACATGTTTCCAGTGCGTTTAAGGAAAACCTTGAAGCAACGGGTATACATTTTGTCCTTGGCACCACAGTTGAAAAAGTGTCTAAAATTGAAAATGGCGACTATGTTGTAACTTTAGCCAGCGGTCAGTCTTTAGTGGCAGATGTCGTGCTATCTGCTATTGGCTTACAACCGAGCATTTCCCTTGCAAAGGATGCCGATATCCAAACCAGTCGCGGAATCTTAACCAACGCACAACTTGAAACGAATCAACCTCATATTTATGCCGTAGGTGACTGTGCAGAAGTGAACGGGTTGCTACTGCCTTATGTTATGCCGATCATGCAGCAAGCTCGCGCACTTGCAAAAACCTTAAATGGTGAAAAAACTGCCGTACATTACCCTGCTATGCCTGTTGCAGTGAAAACCCCTGCTGCACCGTTGACCGTTTTACCTGCACCAATTGGTGTTGACGTAAACTGGGAAACAGAAGAGTTAGACGATGGCATGATTGCCAAAGCCCTAGATAGTCAAGGTACACTTCGTGGATTCGTACTACTGGGTGCGACGGCTGGAAAACAACGTTTAGCATTGACAAAACTGGTTCCAGACTTGATTCCTGCACAGGTTTAAGGTTTAAATAAAAGGACATTTATAACAATAAATGTCCTTTATGTGAGGATGACAACAATGAATAGCGCACTCCAATATAATCTTTCCCCCTATACCTCCTTCATGCGCGAAACCAAAGTCGACTTAGGTAATGGCATTGAACTCCATGTTGAAATCGGTGGTGAAGATCATCATCCCACCATTGTTTTAATTATGGGTTTGGGAGCGCAACTGCTATTTTGGCCTGACTTTTTTTGTAAATCACTGATTGACCAAGGTTTTCGTATTATTCGCTTTGACAACCGTGATATTGGCTTATCTTCAAAAATTAAACATCAAGGGCCACGTTTAAACACACTTAAACTAATGGGACGCTTTGCTTTAGGTTTAGATAACCGTGGTGCACCCTATGACTTATACGACATGGCGGATGATGTTTCTTTGCTTCTAGACCGTTTAGGTTTGGATGAAAGTTATGTGATTGGTGCATCCATGGGCGGTATGATTGGGCAAATTCTTGCAGCACGTCATCCGCAAAAAGTAAAAAAATTGGGGCTGATGTTCACCAGCAACAATCAACCTCTACTTCCTCCGCCTTTCCCAAAACAACTCTTTAGTCTCATCGGCAGACCTGAATCAACCGATGAAGAAGGAATTGTCAGCCACTCTTTAAAAGTGTTTAAGATCATAGGCTCACCAGGTTATCACAACCAAATAGAAGCAATTCAGACATCTCGCAAATTATATCGTCGAAGTTATTACCCAGCGGGTGTACTTCAACAGTTTTTAGCAATATTATGTACAGGTTCTTTATTGCAACTGGACAAACAGATCCAACAACCAACCCTTGTAGTGCATGGTTCTCGGGATCGTTTACTTCCGCCTAGCCACGGAAAAGCCGTTGCAAAGGCAATTGTGGGTGCTAAATTTGAATTAATTGATGGAATGGGGCATGATATCCCACCGCACTTCATTCCAAATCTTAGCGAATTATTTGCACAACATTTTAAATCATAATCATTAGGACACTATGGCTGCATTACCATCCTTAAGACAGCTGTCATATCTCGTTACACTGTCAGAAACGCTGCATTTTACTGAAGCTGCACGCCGTTCATTTGTAACCCAATCGACTTTGTCGGGTGGGATTATGGAGCTTGAACGCCTACTCGGTGGCGTACTTGTAGAGCGTGATCGTCAAAATGTGCGCTTAACGCCCCTAGGTGAGCAGGTTGTTGCACGTGCTCGTGTTCTACTCGCAGATGCTCAAGACCTGATGCGTTTAAGCCGAGAAATGAGCGAGCCGCTCACTGGTGATTTACATTTAGGTGTTATTCCAACCATTGCACCATTTATTCTGGCGCAATTGTTAGATGAAGTGCATAAGCAACTGCCTAAAATTCAACTACATTTGCACGAAGCACAAAGTGAGAAAATTGTAGAAAAACTCGAACATGGCAATTTAGACATGATCGTTTTGGCTCTACCTTTTGATACACGTGGCCTCAAAGTTGCTGAAGTTGCAAAAGAAAGCCTATTCTTAGTGTGCAATAAAGCAGATATCCCAAGTAGCCAAGCGAACAATTTAGATGACTTAGATTTATCGCGTTTAATGTTACTGGAAGAAGGTCATTGCCTGCGCGATCATACGCTCAGTGCCTGCCCGATTGGTGAACGTAAAAATGACCATCGCTTAAAAGCAAGCTCTTTACCGACATTGGTTGAAATGGTATCGGCTGATCTTGGTTTTACTTTATTGCCAGAAATTGCAGTACGTACCAATATGATCAAAGCCAACCCAGACTTACTGGTTAAGCAAATTGAAGCCGCACCAAGCCGTACTTTGGCTTTGGTAACACGTAAAAGCACCCCGTTACAAAGCGAATTTGATGTGTTACTACAAATCCTGCAAAAAATTACTCAAGATCTGCACTAACCTCATTTTAGTGCATAAAAAAGGAGTCAAACATGACTCCTTTTTTTGTGCCTGAATCTTTTGCAGATTCAGGCACAATCCCTAAAATTATTTAATCACATCCAGCAAATAACGCTGTGCATTATGCTCGGTTTCACCCTCCGCAAGCGTCGCACGTATCCATGTTCCGTCACCCTGTAATAACCACGCTTGTTGGTTATCTTGTAAATAAGTTAACAAACCCTGCTGATAAATACGTTTTTTCAAAGCAGGATCTTCTATTGGGAAACATGCCTCAACACGATTAAACAAATTTCGATCCATCCAGTCGGCACTCGACCCATAAATACGCGCATCGCCATTATTACTAAAGTAGAAAACGCGCGTATGTTCTAGGAAACGTCCCACGATTGAACGTACACGAATATTTTCTGAAAGTCCTGGCAAACCCGGACGTAGACAGCAAATAGAACGAATAATGAGATCAATTTGCACACCTGCCTGCGATGCCTCATACAGTTTATTGATCAGTTGCACCTCGGTCAGCGCATTCACTTTCACAATAATTTGTGCTTTCTTGCCTGCTTTGGCATTGGCAATTTCATCATCAATAAAGTTGATCAGTTGAGCATGCAGCGTAAAAGGTGCATGGAGTAGCTTTTTCAGCTTCGCCATTTTCCCCATACCTGTTAACTCTTGGAAAATACGGTGTACATCTTCACACAACTCTTTATCGGTGGTGAGCAAGCCATAATCGGTATAAATTCGCGCATTACCCGCATGGTAGTTACCCGTTCCCAAGTGCACATAACGAACAAGTTTATTATTTTCACGGCGTACCACAAGAATCATTTTGGCATGGGTTTTATAGCCCACAATGCCGTAAACAACTACTGCACCCGCTTCTTGTAACACATTCGCAACTTCAATATTTGACTCTTCATCAAAACGAGCACGCAGCTCAATCACTGCGGTGACTTCTTTACCATTTCGTGCGGCTTCAGCTAAGACCTGTACAATTTCAGAGTCTGCACCACTGCGGTAGAGGGTTTGTTTAATCGCCAACACTTGTGGATCACGAGCCGCCTCACGCAATAAGTTAATCACAGGTGCAAAAGACTCAAACGGTTGATGTAGTAAAATGTCCTGTTTCTGCATGGCAGAAAACATACTTTCCGACTTTTTCAATACTTTAGGAATAACTGGAATATGCGCATCATAACGTAGATGCGGACGTTTAAAATTGGACAATAGACGTGCTAAATTTACAGGCCCTTCAACTTTGTATAACTGCTCCTCATGTAAATCAAATTCATCAAGCAAGTAGTTATAAATATGCGCTGGACAGTTTTGTGTCACTTCTAGACGTACTGCACGACCAAAACGACGTGAGCTCAACTCGCCTTTCAGTGCCTTGGCTAAGTCTTCCACATCTTCATTGAGTGCCAAGTCGGCATTCCGTGTTACACGGAACTGATAACAGCCTGTCGCAGTCATACCTGGGAACAAATCAGATACATGCTCATGAATAATCGCTGAAAGCATCACATGGTGTTCTTTTCCACCTGTGAGTTCATCAGGTAAACGCACCACACGTGGCAATGAACGTGGAGCAGGAACAACGGCCAAATCAATCTGACGACCAAATGCATCTTTCCCTTCCAAAGTCACAATAAAGTTGAGGCTTTTATTGACTAAACGCGGGAACGGGTGCGCAGGGTCTAAACTAATCGGAGTTAAAACAGGTGCGACCTGTTCCTGAAAATATTTTTTCACCCATGACGACTGTGCAGGCGTCAATTCCCCACGGCGTAGGAAGCAAATGTCTTCTTCACGCAGTTTTGGCAAAATTTCTTCATTCAGAATGCGGTACTGACGTTCAATTGCGGCATGTGCAGTCTGCGAAATTTGGTCGAGTACTTGACGAGGGGTTAAACCATCAGGGCTACGGCTTTCATTGCCTAAACTCAGTTGCTCTAAAACCCCTGCAACACGAATTTCAAAGAACTCATCTAAATTGCGTGAAAAAATCAGTAAAAAACTCATCCGTTCTAAAAGCGGATGTAAAGGATCTACAGCTTGTTCCAAAACCCGTAAATGGAAATCTAATATTGATAACTCACGGTTAATATAGCGGTCGTTATATGCATATTCAGGTTGTAATATAGGAGATGTGCTTGCTGCCGTATTCATAGCTAACCTTTGATTATTTGAATGCGTTTTATCATGATAAGTATGCTTCAATTTTGTGACAATTTCATAAAAAAAGCCCATTAATTTGGGCTTTTTCACAACAAAGTAATTATGGGATATCGCTATAACGCATGTACTTTCGGATCATGCGCTCGCGGTTTTGTAACTTACGGTCATTTTGATGATCTTGGTAATATTTCGGATTAGGTAAAATGGCCGCTAAAAAGACTGCTTGCTCACGACTTAGACTACGGGAGCTTTTACCAAAGTAATGTTGGGTTGCCGCTTCAATGCCATAAATATTATCGCCAAACTCTACCGAGTTCAGATATACCTCTAAGATGCGTTCTTTACTCCACATCCGCTCCATCATCCAAGTTGCAACAGCTTCTTGACCTTTACGAATGAATGAACGTTTGTTATACAAAAATAAGTTTTTTGCCAACTGCTGCGAAATAGTTGAACCACCTGCAACTACCTTGCCCGTGTCATTATTACGTTCGAGCGCTGCTTGAATCCCGTCCCAGTCAAAACCATGATGTTGCATAAATTTGCCATCTTCAGCCGCAACAATGGCCTTTTTCATGTATTCACTGATCTCATCATAATCACGCCATTCGTGTTGAATCGGTTTAGACGGCTCAGACCAATAATCAATCCGCATAAACATCGTGGTTTCCACTGGCTTGTAACGCCACCACGCGAGGCTTGCAAAAATCCACAACTGTACCAAAAGCACGAAGCTGATAACGACTAACAAACTACGAACAATAAAAACTTTCATGCCAGTGGCTTACTCCAAAAATCATTTTTATTCATGCTAAGCTTGGGCAATATAGCAAAATTTTAGCAAGAATAGCATGACCGAGCTTACACCTCCTCAAATCAAAACAAAATTCGACGTACATTTATGGTGGATTACCGCCCTCATTATTACCATCAATGTTGGATTGTTTTTTTGGCAAGTCCTACATGGCATGGATGTCAGCAATCCAAGCACGGCTGATGCCATCCGCTGGGGAGCAGACTATGCACCGCTCACTTTCTTGGCTGAACCGATACGTTTATTGAGCAGTATGTTCTTTCATTTTGGTTTGGTTCACCTGATGTTGAACATGTGGGCGCTGTATATTTTTGGTAGTGTGCTGGAGCAAATGTTTGGACGTGTCTATTTTCTTGCACTATATGTCCTTGCTGGTCTCATGGGGAGCTTGCTCAGTGGCTATCTCGCCATTCAAGACAGTTATGAACTGCTCCGTATTGGCGTAGCAAATCCAGAGTTGTTACCACGAGTAGGTGCAGGGGCTTCAGGTGCTGTCATGGGACTGGGTTCAGCACTGACGGTTCTATCCCTACTACCGATGCTCCCACAGCAACGTTTTATTTTAGATAAAAAGACTTTACTGATCGTGATGGGAATCAACTTAGCCATGGGCTTTATGATTTCAGGGATTAATAATGCCGCACATATTGGCGGCATGTTGATGGGTGCTGTTTTGGCGGCACTTTGGTATCTCTCCCAAAAAAACCAACAGCGTTGGATTATGCCACTGAGCCTTGTTTTGGCGGCCTGTGGCTCGTATTGGCTTTACTTACACTGCCAAAACCTGGTAACCCACATTCAGCCCCTATGGTCTGAAGTATTAATGATGATGCGCCAACAGCTCAATTTCTAAGATTTAACTCTTCACGCATTAAGAGATCAATCACGATTGATTGATCTCTCTCAAACTTTGTAAGGGTGGAATATCACTGAGATAACTCAAGCGATAACGCCCAATCAATGTACAAAGTACAGTCATAAAGAGCGGTAAAATGAGCCAGATTTCCCAGTGTGGCTGAATGGCTAAGCCCATGCGATAACATGCGACCGCACTTATCGCTTCAGCAAACAAACAAGAAACTACACCCGCCATAAAACCAATAAAGCCAATTTCTAAGCTAAGCATAGTTTTAAGTTTTTGCTTGGAACCCCCAAATGAGCGCAACAATGCGACTTCACGTTTACGCTCATCCATAAGTAAGTTCAGGCAAGCAATTAAAACCAAAATGCCCGAAATGCTCACTAAAACTGCAAGGATCGTGACAATCTGTACCAGTACCGTCACGATGCGCTTAATTTCATCTAAAATTAAACTGACATCAATAAAAACGGTATTGGAAAATTGTTGAATGATACTGACCAATTTCGCTTTGTCTGACTCAGGCACATAGAAACTGCCCAAATAACTGCCCGCATTTTCATCCATAGTTTGGGGCGCAAAAATAAAGAAGAAGTTTGGGCTAAAACTTTCCCATTCCACGCTTCTTAAATTTGCCACTTTGGCATGAATCACACCCTCTGGTAAGCTAAAGGTCAGTTGATCCCCCACTTTTATCCCAAGCTCTGTTGCGGTATTGGCTTCTACCGAAACTTGTCCTTTTGCTGTCAGTTTTGATACTCCAGAGACAATTACATTGTCTTTAGGATAACTGTCTGCTTGGGTTAAATTTAACTCGCGACGTAAGGAATTATTTTGCTTCACCAAATCCGTAGCAAAAGGCTGTCCATTTTTGGCAATCAGCCTGCCCCGAATATTCGGATAGAGCGGCGTACTGTTCCAATGGTTTTGTTCAATTTTCGCTTTTAACTCAGGCATGTCAAAAGGCGGTAAACCATATACAAACTGATTCGGCGTTCCTACAGGGATTTGCTGTTGCCAACGTTCTAACAAATCGGTTCGTAGCACGGCTAAAACCGTAATTAAACTGAGTCCTAAAGCCAAAGCTGTAATCTGAAACGCAGTTTGATAAGGCGTGCGGACATAGGCAGAAACCGCATTTTTCAAGCCGCGCAGGAACTTCAAACTCAGCCAGACCACAACGTATAATACTGCACATAGAATAATAATTGCCCCAATCACCATGGCTGTCAGTACCATGTTTTCAGTCAGAACAATACTAAATAATACCAGACTTGCCGTGCCTGCAAGTAACATCCAAAACATAGACGAAACTGATTTTTCTTGACTGCGAATGACACGGATCGGTGGAGTATTTAACAGTTCCCAAAAACTAGGTAAGACAAAACCCAGTAGTACTACGGCACTGGTCAACATGGCAATCGGAATCGGCCCGAGCAGCATATCCCACGCTGAAAACGCAATACTTAAGTGTGGTATCAGTTGTAACATCAACTGTAACAAGCCATAACCTAGCCCGACACCCACGGCACTCCCGACCAGCATGGCAAGCAAGAACACCACACCCAACAAGCTAAGGTAAGCCCAAAGAATTTGTGACTTCGCAGCCCCCATACAACGTAATAGCGCAATGTGATCTTGGTTTTGTTGTACAAAGCGTTGGCTGGTCAAAGCAATCGCAATTCCACACAGTAAAATCGTTAAGATATTCGCCAACTGCAAAAATGTGTCCAAATTTTCAATCGGTTTCATTAAACGGGTATTACCCTCACTGGCATTGCGTAAGCGTAAGCTGTTTTGTGGTTCTTCCGCATTAGGACTTTGAGTTGTCGCACTGACCTCTTCAGACGCTACATTTTGCTGCTTAAAATTTGCTTCAAACTGCTGGGTATCTTGTATTGCACCTGCCATCAGTAAACGATATTCAATGCGACTACCGACTTGTATGGCATTGGTCTTGGCAATATCCGCTTGTGAAATAATCACCGTTGGCGAGAAACCGGAAAAACCTAACTCCTGATTAGAGTCATGCTCAATCAAGCCTGTAATCTTAAACACACCATCTGCAATATTGAGTTGATCACCTAATTTGACTTGTAGCAAATCCATAGCACGCCGGCTCAACCACACTTCACCCGAGGCAATGTGTTTCGCAATTGGCTGAATGCGTAGCTCTCCACGTAGAGGAAAAGCTTGATCAATCGCTTTGACATTGACCATAACAAACTGATCATTGGTATATGCCATCGAACTAAAGACAGTGACTTCGGATTGTTTTAAATCAAGCGCTGTCGCTTGTGCTTTCCATTTCGGATCGAGCTTTTCGCTGTCCGTTAGAACCAAATCCCCTGCTAACATCTCAGCGGCTTGCAACGCTACGGCGTTTTGAATTTGTTCATTACTAAACTTTAGTGCAGTCGTGGCGCTGATCGCGAGAATCAACGCAATAATCAATAAATACACACCACTACTTTTAAAACTTTGCTTCAGTAAAGGTTGAAATAAAGAATTCATTTTATCCTCCCGTTCGAGGATGTTCGATCAACTGCCCATCAAGTAATTCAAAATGCCGTTGGCACTGCTCAGCAAGCGTATGATCATGCGTTACTAAAATCAGGGTCGTACCCAACTCACGGTTCAATTGAAACAATAGTTGCTCAATTTCTCGCGCAGTTTGACTGTCCAAATTTCCTGTTGGTTCATCGGCAAAAATAATTTTTGGTTCAGCAATCAGCGCACGGGCAATCGCAACCCGCTGCTGCTCCCCACCCGAAAGTACCTTCGGTGTTTGGCTGGCCTGTCGCTCTAAGCCAACTTTTTGCAATAAACTCAAAGCACGACGTTCAGCTTCGACAAAGTTAAATGAACGATGAAGCCGTAGCGGGAGCATCACATTTTCAACCGCGGTCAGATGAGGTAGAAGTTGAAAGGACTGAAACACAAAACCAATATGCTTTAGGCGAACTTCTGCGCGCTGCTCTTCATTGAGTTTGGAAATACTTTCACCACAAACACTTAACTCACCACTGCTGGCCTGATCCAAAGTCGCCAATATACCAAGCAGTGTGGACTTTCCTGAACCTGAACGCCCTGTAATGGCCACTTGTTCACCTACTGTGATACTCAGATTCAAATCTGAAAAAATAGTGAGTTCTTTTTGTGGAAGTTTAATCTTTTGTGTCAGTTGCTGGGCAGAAATAATCACTTGTGGCATGATGTTTACATTACTTTGAACTTGGGTCATAACATCCCTATATGCAAATATTCGTGCAAAATCGCAAATTTAAAAAACGCATAAATTCATACTTGGTTTTGATTGCACTGTGCATGAGCCCCACTTGGGTTTTTGCAAAAACCGTGATGGTTTTAGGAGATAGCATTAGTGCAGGTTATGGCATAGAACCACAGCAAGCATGGGTAAATTTACTGCAAAAACGGTTAGACCAACAGTATCCGAAACAACACAAAGTGGTCAATGCCAGTGTGAGTGGTGAAACCACCAGTGGTGCTTTAGCTCGTTTACCCAAACTGTTGCAAACGCATAAGCCGAGTGTTGTGGTGATTGAGCTTGGCGGGAATGATGGACTGCGTGGTCAGCCCCCTCAAATGATTCAAAAAAATTTAGCGCAATTGATCCAACAGAGTCAAAAAGCCCATGCCACCGTGGTTGTTTTGGGAATGAAAATACCGCCAAACTATGGCACCGCCTATAGCAAGGCTTTTGAAAATAATTACAAAGTGGTCAGTCAACAATACAAAGTGAAATTACTGCCCTTTTTCTTAGAAGGTGTCGCTGGAAATAAAAGCCTGATGCAAAAAGATTTGGTTCATCCAAATGGTAAAGCACAGCCTATTTTATTAAATTTAGCTTATCCCTATATAAAAGGCGCTTTATAAAGCGCCTTTTAATCTGACCTTCTTCACTGATCAAAAGTCAAAAAAAACCACTTCACCACTTTCAAGTGAGTACTCAGCGCCAACCACTTGTAACTTGCCTTTGGCAATCAAACTCTCAAGCACAGCTGAACCATGACGTAACTGATTTACAGAGGCAAATACATTGGAACGCACTGCATGTTTAGACAGTTTGCATAAGTCATGTTTCAATTCGGTTTGCATCAAAGTTTCAACCGAAGGGCGTACACGGTTTACAATCGACATCAGGTTTGCAGAAGGTGGGCTATCTGGGTTCATCAAAGTATCAATTGTAGCTTGAATCGCACCGCAGTGACTATGACCAAGTACCACAACGACCGCACAGTCATAACGTTCGGCAGCAAACTCCACGCTGCCAACTTGTGATGGTGCAACCACGTTGCCTGCAACACGAATCACAAAAAGATCACCCAAACCTTGGTCAAACACCATTTCAGCAGGTACGCGTGAATCAGAGCAACCCAGTACAATGGCAAATGGATTTTGATCTTCAGCCATTTCTGCCCGTTCATGGTGAGACAGTTGTTTATGGTGGGTTGTCTCACCCGCTACAAAACGTTGGTTACCCTGTTTAAGACGGCTTAAAGCTTCTTGAGCTGTTAGCATTCCTTTTTCCCACCCGATTGTTGTTAAGTCGCAATAGTTTAATCTTAGAGAAATTGATTGTCACTTGCAAAAAACATAGCTGCATATTTTTTTAATTTTTCTTGAATTTGCATTTTAGCTCAGCAGAATAGATATCTAGTTCACACTTTATCTGAATGCGGTATATCCTTTCAAACAAATAATTAATGACATTTGCATAAAAGCGATTAGAATCAAACAGACCCTTAAATAAAAATAAAAACTATTCAAAATCAGAGCATTTTTATCTTATTCGGTCAGTTTTTTCATTCATCTCCGTTTAAGGATGAACCATGATGATGCGCTCAAACCCCCTCTTAAAATACTGTTTAAAAGTCAGCATACTGACGTGGGCATTGTCTTTTTCTTTCGCCAGTCATGCGGTGGAAAATACCATCATCAAAGACAAACTCAGTTTACAAAGCTATCTTGTTCAAGAGCGTGTTACTGCTGGCTTAAAATCCAAAACCCTTAAAGTCGATGATATTGTCTGGGCATATAATGAAGGCGGAGCAGCCGATAAACCAACGATTTTACTAATTCATGGTTTTGCTGGAAATCGGGACAATTGGAACCGTGTAGCACAGTTTCTCACGCCTTATTATCATGTAGTTATTCCCGACCTTCCAACCAACGGCGATACCAAAGTCCCAGATGATTTTGATATTTCTATGCCCAATGTAACTGAGCGCTTACGTCGTTTTGTTGAAGCCATTCATATACAAGATAAGCTGAATGTTGCAGGACATTCCATCGGTGGTTCAATTGCAACCCTGTATGCTGCACAATACCCTTTTGACACGCAAAGTTTATTTTTATTGAACAGTGCAGGGATTTATAAAAACGCCAACACCAACTATGCCAAAGACCCGCAATATTTAAAGCACTTGATTGTGAGTAAACCGGGCGATTTAGATGATGTGATGCAACGTGTCATGCAAACCCCAATCAAAATGCCCTATTATTTAAAACGCGCCCAAGAAAAACAGTTAATTACTCAAGCTGAAAAAAACAGCAAAGTGATTGATCAATTGGTGACCTTAAACCGCATTTATACGACCGACTCTTTTGCCCGAGTGACCCGTAACATTGAAGCGCCCACCCTCATTTTGTGGGGTAAGCAGGACAAAATTATTAATGTCGAAGTGGCGAATGAACTTAAATCCTTATTGAAACGTGCTGAAGCTCCTGTCATCCTTAACAATGTTGGTCATATGCCACTTTTGGAAGCAGAACAGGCCGTTGCACAGCACTACCTACCTTTTCTTGCAAAAACCCAAAAGTTAAAAAACCCATTGGCTGATAAACTGATTCCACTAAATTAATTTTGTTGAGTACGTATGCAGAAACACCCGATGATTGAGCAGCTCATTGAAGCTCATCTTAATTTTTTAGATCATGAGTTTTCGCAAGCAAGTACCGTACAAAATGAATTCACCCTCTTTTATCACTGGTTTAGAAAACAAACTTTGCAGCAACTGTGGAGCTTTGAAGACATCAATGCGCTGTTGCAAAAACAAATCCTAGCCACACCTGCAACAGAACATCTGATTTCACAAATTGCAGAGCACATCAAATTTGCTTTGATTCACCCCATCAATGAATCAACAAAAATTGCCGATGTGATTCCAGTACTCACCATCGACAAAATTGCGCAGTATGTCGCGAGTAAAAGTGGGCATCGTCAACGCCTGATTAAAACTGTGGTAAATAACCCAGCTTTTTCAGCCATGATTACTCAGCTCATTCAGCACTCAATTCAAGACTATTTAAACAACTCCGTCATGACCAAACGTGTGCCGGGTGTCTCTAGTTTTATGAAAATGGGCAAGTCGGTACTTGAAACCGTCACGGACTCAAACCTAAATGACACCATCGGTCATTATTTGCAAAAGAACATCTTAAAACTCAGTCAAATGAGCGAACAAGTGTTAAATCAAAATTTTAATGATGAAAAGCTGTATCATTTTCAAGCCAATCTTTGGCATAAAATCAAAGACATGCCTTTATCAGTTTTAAAAAATTATGTAGAAGTGCAAGACTTGCCTCATACCGTCGCTATGGGTCACGAAATTTGGGAACATATACGTCAAACTAACTATCTGCAGCAACAGGTACATGATGGTGTTTATGCTTGGTACATTCGCAACCAAGAACGTCCTTTTGATTTACTCCTACGTGACTTAAATATCGACGAAGCTTTAATTCAAAATGAACTTCAAGATTTATTGAATCCTATTATTCAAGAGCTCATCCAATCACATTACTTGCGTGATCGAGCACGTTATTATTTAGAACAGTTTTATTATTCTGATCAAGCACAAGCGATTTTAAAGCCATAAAAAAAGCCGCGTTATGCGGCTTTTTTCTTTCATAATTTAGAATGCATACTTCAAGCTCGCATAATAAGCTCGACCTGGTTCGTTGTAGGTTTGGTTCAAGTCATTATTACGAACAAGTTGCTCATCAAATAAATTACTCACACCTAAACGACCGCTAAATTGATCTGTAAATTTGTATCCAACATTAATCCCTGCGATACCATAGCTTGGCACACTTTTCGTGTTCATCGTTGTATTACGCGTTTCAGCAAATTGACGTGGTTTTTGGCGACCATATTGGGTATAAACGAAATTCACATCAAATTGATCTGTAATATCATAGTTGAAAATCGAATTAATCGTGTAATTAGGTACAACTGACAAAGGATTTCCAGTGGTTTTATTCACTGAATCCATCATATAAGTAAAGTTGTTTGTCCAATTAATATTACCAAAATCTAAGCTAACACTTCCTTCTAGACCTTGAATTAAAGCCTTTGGAATATTGGTCCACTCTAATAAATGATATGTTGTTGAACCTACAGTTGTCGTTCCAACAACTTCGTCACCTGATGTGATTTTGTTTTTATAATCATTACGGAACCACGTTAAGCTTGCATTCACAATATCTTTTTCAAACTGGATACCCACTTCCTTGTTAATAGAAGTCTCAGGTTTTAAGTCTGCATTTCCAACTAAATAGCAACTTCCCGAAGCCGTTGCTGTGGTGTCAGGACAACCATTCCCGCGTGTAAAGAGTAAGTAGCCTTCTGCATTTTGATACATATTTGGCGCTTTATATGCTCTTGCTATACCACCTTTTAAAGTGAAGTAATCTCCAAGTTTTTGGGTAATGTTTAAACTTGGACTCCAGTTTGACCCAGACTTACTATGATCATCAAAACGAACTCCCAAGACCAAATCTGTTGCATCAGTTACTTTAAAGTTATCTTCAATATATGCAGAAGCAATTCGTGATTTCATGTGAGTACGATCAGATGGCAACTGTACCAAACCAGAGGCATCTGCTTGTACTGTACTGGTTGCATCACTAAACTTATCTTCAACCCACTCTGCGCCCAAGGTGAGTGCTTGAGGAAGAAATATATCCAATGGAATATTGGTTTCAGCATTAAAACGTGTGGTATCTAGCACCGACGTTTTTTTATCAAATGAATTTGGACTTCCTTCTGGCCCACCAGCTAGTGACTCAGGAATACGCTTATTTTTAGTTTTATCAAATTGAGCCAATAATTTTGTATCACCCCATGCCCATTTTCCTTCATGGGTTAAAGCATAACTGTCTCGGTACATCGTATTAGTTTCTTTACCTAACAATCCATTGACGTACGCAATATTACTAAAGCTAGAATCTGGATTTGTTGCATCTGCATTACTGTTTTGAATATCACCTGTATATTCATTCCCTTGACGACCAAATGAAGTGTCAAGAGTCAAGCTCTGTTGATCATTAATCTGCCAAGCTAAACGCCCTGAGATATCTTTATTCTCAACGCCTTCTCGACCTGCTGCACGACTACCACTTTCTGTCAGTGGGTTGATATCTGCAGCATCCGCATCTGTCTTGTTATAATTTCCATATAAACGATAAGACAATACGTCCTTAATAATTGGACCACTCAAGTTAAAACTTTCTCGATGGCTCGAACCTTCTTTTGAGTTCTCAGGTTGGTTAGTAAATACCTCAACCGAACCATGAACTTCGTTTGTGACTTTTTTAGTTTTAATATTAACAACACCACCCATGGCACCTGAGCCATAACGAGCAGCCGCAGGACCACGCAATACTTCAATAGATTCAATCGCATCTGCAGGCACCCAGTTTGAGTCACCGCGGGTATCACGTTCCCCTCTCCAGCCATAACGCACAGAATTTCTCGAATTCACAGGCTTACCATCAACCAAAATCAAGGTATTTTCTGGCCCCATACCGCGAATATCAATTTGGCGGTTATTACCACGTTGTCCCGTTGCACTATTGCCTGTTAAATTTACGCCAGGCATCCGACGTACATATTCAGAAATATCATTTACAACAGGTAATTTTTCTAAATCTTTATCCGTAATAATAGATGCGCCTAGAGACTGCTTAACCTGTTCCTCAGCCGTTAATACAATCGTTTGTAATTGTGTTGTATCTTTTTCTGCCCCAGTAGTCAGCGATTCATTCGCCATCGCAAATGAACTCATTGCCCCTACAACAGCCAAAGCCAAAGTTGATCTCGTCAGATTTTTACCCATAACGCATACACCCAAATACAAAAGAAGGAGAGATTGTGTAAATTTCGTAGGGTATCTTAACAAATGATAAACATATTGCAATAAATATTGATAATTATTCTCAGTTACATTTTACCTTTAGATAAAATATAACCCCCTAATTTAAGGAGGTTATTTGGTAAAATGGTTTAAAAATTATTTGAAGTACGCGCCTTCTGCCTGCGTATGATCCGTCTGGTCAATAACACGACGTAACTCAGGAATGTGTTGTTGCAGAGTCGTTTCAACACCTTGTTTCAAGGTGACATCAATTGCTGAGCAACCTTGGCAACCACCACCAAATTTCAATACAGCCGTTAAACCATGCTCTTCATCTTCAACAACTTCAACCAATGCACAGTTACCGCCATGACCAGCTAGACCTGGGTTAATTTCAGACTGAAGAATGTAAGTAATACGCTCTTCAATTGATGCATCAGGACCTACACGTGGCACTTTCGAATTCGGTGCGCGGAAGGTCAATTGCCCACCAAAACGGTCTTTATTGTAATCAATCACCGCATCCAACAAATATGGAATAGACGGTGTGTCGATATATGCAGGAAAGTCTGGATAATCTTGACGATAATCAGTTGGGATCACTTCTTCAGGCGCGCTATATGCCATACAACATTCAGCACGTGGTGTACCCGGATTTTCAACAAATACACGTACAGCAATACCAGGTGTATTTTGTTTTTCTAATAAATCACGTAAATACTCTTGTGCAGTTGGAGTAATCAATAAGTTTGGAATTTCCTCTGCAACTGCAGTGCTGCTGTTCTCAGTCGACATAACAATCATTTCCTCAAGCTGAAGCTGCTATTTTAACTGAAGATGCGGGGTAATGAAAAAAAATCAACCAAAATTGTCGGATTTATTGTGAAAGTTCATCTTTTCAATCAATTTAATGGCATTATGACTACAAGTTATTCATTTGTAGAACATCTCAGAAATGTTGCATTTACCTTTTAATCATACAGTTACAATCATTATTATTACTGTCATTATTTCTATGGTGGCATTTTCAAACCAGAATGTCATGAACCGTTTGATTTTTTGGCCACCTGCAATGCAACGTGGACAATACGATCGTTTCATTACTCATGGCTTCATTCATGCCGATGGTATGCACCTTTTGTTCAACATGTTCACCCTGTTTTTCTTTGGTAGCATTATTGAAAGTTTTTACCGCCAATATTTCTATGACTTAGGCTTCGTTTTATTTTATTTGGGTGGTTTAATTTTCGCCATTTTACCAAGTTATTTAAAACATAAAAATGATGTGCGCTGGGCAAGCCTTGGCGCCTCTGGTGCAGTCTCTGCGGTACTATTCGCTTATGTATTGTTTGAGCCTTGGAAGCTGATTTTTGTGTTTTTTATTCCTGTACCCGCGATTATTTTTGCTGTGCTCTATGTGGCTTATAGCATCTGGTCTGGCAAGAAAGGCAACTCCAACATCAATCATAGCGCTCACCTCTGGGGTGCAGCTTATGGCGTAATTATGACTGTCATTTTAGAACCACGTTTAATTCCGCATTTCCTAAGCAAATTGACTCAGCTCCCATTTTGAAACTGGGTTGACAGGCTACAAATACCTTGAATCAGGCGATAACACAAATCCAATAACATTTTCGTAGCACAGGCGGACCACGCTTTTAAGATAAGAATCAGGACAATCATGAAAGAGAGAGATTGCAATAAAAGTCATATCTATCTTTATCACATTGATGATGTTCCTTACTTTAATCGGCTGTGCTATACAAACATTTGAAGGGCATATCGTCTACGGGCCTGATCATTTTGATTATCCATCTGGTCATGACGATTTTTGCCGATTGTAACCCAGCCTAAAAGATCACTATTCACGCAAAAGTCTACTATATCTAAGGCTTTATATTGCACATACTTTTACACAAATTTGGTATGAAATGCCAAGTGAGAATTCAATTTGGCATAGATAATGTATACAACTGTATATAAATAGCAAATGCCAGTGAGATTTCTTGCATGTCCAATCCCCTAGATGGTCTTCAATTTCCAATTCATCCAAAAACACAAAAAGCCAGCACTTCACGCACTGGGAAAGAAATTATTGCGGAAGCACTAGCTAATGTCGATCATCAAATTGCTGTTGAGGTGTTGGCCGAGAAAAACTGGCGTAAACAATATCCGCGCTATTTTAAATCCTTGGTTGAGTTAGGCATTGCCAATCAAACAGCTCCTATTCAAATTGCTCAGGATGGATTAAACAAGGCACATCATGTTTTTGAATTCTATCGTGACAATCAAAAATATCTTGTTAAAGATGTAATGTCGCTTGAAACAACACCCTTGCATACTATTAAACTCAAAGGTGAAAGCACTGCTCTGCCTGAGTGGTCAGTGCCTTATAAAGGCACACAGCTTAAAGGTGAGAGCTTACTCGCTCAAATCCAAATATGGTTAGAGGCTGGGGTGATTGAACCAAGTCATGCCCAAGCACTGATTGCCTGCGTTGAACATCCAGAATGGTTCGATTTATCTGATCGGACCATGGTGCTTTTTGGCGCTGCATCTGAAGCAGGTCCTCTCACATGGTTATCGCAATGGAAAGCCAATATCGTAGCGGTAGATCTACCCAATCCACGCGTATGGGGCAAAATTTTAGACACCATTCAACATGGCAATGCCACCTTATATGCTCCATCTGTTGAAGCATTGAATGCGGATACGCCTGTTTCAGTGTTAAAGGAAAAGCTCGGCGCAAATCTTCTCACGCAGACTCCAGAGATCGCACAGTGGTTAGCACAAAACCCACATCAGTTAGACTTGGCTGCCATTGCGTATCTGGATGGCGAAAAGCATGTTCGTGTTTCTGTGGCAATGGATGCGATTATGCAATATGTCAGCGAACAGAAAGCGGATACCAGTTTGATGTATATGTGTACACCAACCGATGTTTATGCAGTGCCTGAGGAAGTGATCACAGCATCTGAACAAAAATTTAATGGCCGCTCTAAAACGCAACAAATGCTCAGCAAAAGTATTTCAATGCTTAGTAGACAATACTTCTTTAAGAAAAACTTACATGGTTTAGTGAGCTCAGACAATAATAAAGAATACGGTATTGCCGATTGTTTAGTGGTTGAGCAAGGACCTAACTATGCCTTGGCTAAACGCATTCAGCAGTGGCGCGCAACACTGGCACGCTCACAAGGCCAACGCGTCAGCATCAATATTGCGCCTTCAACTACAACGCACTCTGTCACCAAAAATCCATTGCTTAAAGCAGCATTTAACGGTGCAAGCTTATTTGACGTTGAAGCATTTAAGCCTGAAACAACCAATGCAATTATGGCTGCTCTATGGGTTCATGACCTGCGTAATCCTGAATCTGTAGCGAATCCAGAGGTCAAACTTGAGCATCCTCTAGAACTGATGATGCATGGTGCAAACCACGGCGGACTATGGCGTGTGGCTTATCTGGCAAGAACTGCTCTACCCTTTGCAGCACTATATGGCTTTGCAGCGGACAAGCTCCCACTCGAAAAAGTGTTCGCAAAACGTAAAAAATAAGACTCAAATGCTACTCTCTTAGGCAGCCATACGGACATAAAACACAACCTCAACTTAGAGACAACCAGTTAAGGAGCCTCCTCTTCATCTCCTTAACTTTTTAACCCTATACTGTGAGGTCTTAGTGTTCCTAAGCTCAATATTGGTCGTTCGTTTATTCCTGCAACGTTTAGGTCTTATTCGCTAAGTAAGAAGTGAAGCATCGTAGAAGTAACATTTTGCGGTGCAATGCGCCCCACAGAAAATCTGTTCAATCTATAGATACGAAACAACTTTGCATTACAAAATAGTCCATTTTGAATGCCAATGACTGCATCTTGCACTACGAATAAATGCAATGCTTTTATTTCTGCTCAAATCGTGAGTAGTGTTAGCGTATATTGAATAAAATCGAGAATTGAAAAGAAAATGCCAGTCAGTTTATGAACTGACTGGCATTATGACTTCAAATAACGTTTTTCTTTACATTACAGATTAAACAAACTGTAGGAACAACCAGAACAAACCACCTGATAAACAGATTGTTGCTGGCAGGGTGAAAACCCAAGCCGAAAGAATGGTTCTGACAGTTGCAAAGTTCAGACCTGACTTATTTGCCACCATGGTCCCTGCAACCGCAGAGTTGAGTACATGGGTCGTCGATACAGGCATACCAAAACCATCTGCCGCAGCAATCGTAGTCATCGCCACCAGCTCTGCTGACATGCCTTGACCATAAGTCATATGGTTCTTACCAATACGCTCGCCCACGGTAACTACAATACGCTTCCACCCCACCATTGTTCCTAAGCCAAGTGCAAGTGCCACAGCCACTTTTACCCAGTTTGGAATATACTGAAGGAACGAATCGAGGTTACTACGATATTCTTTAACGGTCTTTTTCTCCGCATCAGACATCGCTGGTAATTGATCTGCCTTATCTAAACGTTTGAAAGCTGTCGTACTTAAGTACATATCATTACGTATAGAAGAAACTTCTGCCTCTGGAATATCTTTTAAATCACCATAATGTCCAACACGTTCACCCAAATGATCAGTCAAACTTGCTAATGCAGGCACAACTTCAGGAGTCATTTCTTTAGTTTGAATATATTGGGTAATGACTGCACGGGCTTTTTCATCAGCGATATCCTCATGCTGAGTATAAATTACATTTGCTGTCTGATTCGAAAGCTGTGCAAATGACTGAATGTACTGTGAATCCAAATTCTTATTTAAAGAATAAGCCAAAGGCACAATACCAATCAAAATCAGCATGATTAAACCCATACCTTTTTGACCATCATTTGAACCGTGTGCAAAACTTACACCCGTACAGGTAAAAATCAAAATAGCACGAATCAGAGGTGGTGGTGGCTTGTTACCTTCAGGTGGTTGAAATAGTTCAAGTTGACGCTTGAAAATTGTTTTAACCAACAAAAATACGATCGCTGCAAAGGCAAAACCAATCAATGGCGAAAACAATAAAGCCTTGCCGACTTTGATCACTTGATCCATGTCTACACCCGAAGCACCACTGCCTGAATGCATCAGGTAGTTCATAATGCCCACACCCAAGATTGAACCAATCAAAGTGTGTGAACTTGATGCTGGGATACCTAAGAACCATGTCCCCAAGTTCCACAAAATCGCAGCAATCAACATGGCAAACACCATGGCAAACCCTGCACCTGAGCTGACATTCATAATCAACTCGACAGGCAAAAGTGCAATAATACCGTAAGCTACTGCACCACTTGCCACCATAACCCCAAGGAAGTTACAGAAACCTGCCCACATTACCGCAACTGGCGCTGACAGTGCATTGGTATAAATCACCGTTGCCACAGCATTGGCTGTGTCATGGAAACCATTTACAAACTCAAAGCCCAACGCAATGAACAATGCCGTCGCTAAAAGGATTAGAGAGTAAAGATTCAGTGCAGGAACATGCGATAAGTCAGCAGAAAGCTGAAAGCCAATATAAATTAGCGTTGAAATAATGACCGTTAAAAACACCGGCATAAAAAATTTCGGCGTAGGTACGTGCACATTTGTCGACTTGACTTGTGTCACGTGCACCTGATCTTGGACAGGAGGAATATTAGAATTCATGCAGACGGCTAAAGAGGATATCAATATCCCCTATTGTTCAATTTAATTGTGACAATTATATGACAAATGCGTGTCACATGAAGCCAATTTTTTCATAATTGATTCATTTTAGATCAGCAGTAAATCGCCTATAGGCCTTGAAAGCACTGTGCTTGCTTAAAATTTAATTTTTCTGTGCTCATTACGCTGAATTATTTTCTTACATTTGGCTGTGTTGTCTGTAACAATCTGCTCAAATCAATCTTTCCTCATCTCTATTTATTTTCATCTATTAACATAGACGCCCTATATTTCACTTTCGTGAAAACTAAAGCTAAATCAGCCTTTTTTATTTGCAATATAGCGAATACCACTTGAATTAAGCATAAATGAATATGCTTTTCTGCTAAAATATTGCACGTTTTGAAAACCTGTTTGTGAGTTTTGAATGTCTACACTTGCCACCTTAAAAGCACTTCTTGCCGAACGCATCCTCATTATTGACGGTGCAATGGGCACCATGATTCAGCGTCATAAGCTCGAAGAAGAAGATTATCGTGGTGAACGTTTTGCAGACTGGGCATCAGACCTCAAAGGCAACAATGATCTTTTGGTGCTGACTCAGCCACAGATTATCCAAGGGATTCATGAAGCTTACCTCGATGCTGGCGCAGACATCATTGAAACCAACAGTTTCAATGGCACACGTGTTTCAATGTCAGACTATCACATGGAAGACCTCGTTCCCGAGATCAACCGTGAAGCAGCGCGCCTAGCACGTGCGGCATGTGACAAATATTCAACACCAGATAAACCACGTTTTGTTGCAGGTGTACTCGGCCCAACCTCACGTACCTGTTCAATTTCACCGAATGTAAATGATCCTGCATTTCGTAATATTACTTTCGATGAACTGAAAGAAAATTACATCGAAGCCACTCATGCCTTGATCGAAGGTGGTGCAGACATCATCTTGATTGAAACCGTGTTCGATACCTTGAACTGTAAAGCTGCGATCTTTGCAGTCAAAGAAGTGTTCAAACAACTTGGTCATGAACTTCCACTCATGATTTCGGGCACGATTACCGATGCATCAGGTCGTACCTTAACGGGTCAAACCGCTGAGGCTTTCTGGAACTCGGTTCGCCACGGTGATTTACTTTCAATTGGTTTTAACTGTGCGCTCGGTGCAGATGCGATGCGTCCACACGTAAAAACGATTGCTGATGTTGCTGATACTTTTGTATCTGCCCATCCAAATGCAGGCTTACCAAATGCTTTTGGTGAATATGACGAAACGCCTGAACAAACAGCAGCGTTCATCAAAGAATTTGCTGAAAGTGGTTTAATCAATATTACAGGTGGCTGTTGTGGTACAACGCCTGATCATATCCGTGCCATTTACAATGCAGTAAAAGATATAAAACCACGTCAGATTCCTGAAACAAAACCTGCATGTCGTTTAAGCGGTTTAGAACCATTTAACATCTATGATGATTCACTATTCGTGAATGTCGGTGAACGTACCAACGTTACAGGTTCAAAAAAATTCCTACGTCTGATCCGTGAAGAAAAGTTTGCTGAGGCTTTAGAAGTAGCTCAGCAACAAGTCGAAGCAGGCGCACAAATTATCGACATTAACATGGATGAAGGGATGCTCGATTCGCAAAATGCGATGGTACATTTCCTCAATCTAGTTGCATCTGAGCCAGATATCTCACGTGTGCCGATCATGATTGACTCATCGAAGTGGGAAATCATCGAAGCAGGCTTAAAATGCGTACAAGGTAAACCTGTCGTGAACTCGATTTCCTTAAAAGAAGGTTATGACGAGTTTGTCGAAAAAGCACGTTTATGTCGCCAGTATGGTGCTGCGATTATTGTCATGGCCTTTGATGAAACGGGTCAAGCAGATACGGCTGCACGCAAACGTGAAATCTGTAAACGTTCTTATGATGTGTTAGTCAATGAGGTTGGCTTCCCTGCTGAAGATATTATTTTTGACCCGAACGTGTTTGCAGTCGCAACAGGGATTGAAGAACATAATAACTATGGCGTCGATTTTATTGAAGCTACAGGTTGGATCAAACAAAACTTGCCACATGCCATGATTTCAGGTGGTGTATCCAACGTATCGTTCTCATTCCGTGGTAATGAACCTGTACGTGAAGCGATTCACTCTGTGTTTCTTTACTATGCCATTAAGCAAGGCATGACCATGGGGATCGTCAACGCAGGTCAAATGGCGATTTATGATGATATTCCAAAAGAACTTAAAGATGCGGTTGAAGATGTTGTACTGAACCAAAACCAAGGTGAATCAGGTCAAAACGCAACAGAGAAATTACTTGAAGTCGCAGAAAAGTTCCGTGGTCATAGTGGTGCACAACGTGAAGCTGAAAACCTTGAGTGGCGGAATGAAACGGTTGAAAAACGTCTTGAATATGCCTTAGTCAAAGGGATTACCACCTATATTGATGAAGATACCGAAGAAGCGCGTTTGAAAGCCAACCGTCCACTTGATGTGATTGAAGGTGCATTGATGGATGGCATGAACGTGGTCGGTGACCTGTTCGGCTCAGGTAAAATGTTCTTACCACAGGTAGTGAAATCTGCGCGTGTGATGAAACAAGCCGTGGCATGGTTAAATCCGTACATCGAAGCTGAAAAAGGCAATGCACAATCTAAAGGTCGTGTTTTGATGGCAACAGTAAAAGGCGATGTACACGATATTGGTAAAAATATCGTGGGTGTAGTGTTGGGTTGTAACGGTTATGACATCGTTGACCTAGGCGTGATGGTGCCTGCGGAAAAAATTCTGCAAACCGCGATTGATGAGAAATGTGACATCATCGGCTTATCTGGGTTGATCACGCCATCTTTAGATGAAATGGTGTTTGTTGCCAAAGAAATGCAACGTAAAGGCTTTAATATTCCCCTGTTGATTGGTGGTGCAACCACATCGAAAGCGCATACAGCCGTTAAAATTGATCCACAATATTCAAATGATGCAGTGATTTATGTCGCCGATGCATCGCGTGCAGTTGGTGTGGCAACCACCCTACTCTCAAAAGAAATGCGTGGTAGCTTTATTGCAGAGCATCGCGCTGAATATGCCAAGATTCGTGAACGTTTAGCCAATAAGCAACCGAAAGCAGCCAAACTCAGCTATGCCGAATCCATTGAAAATGGCTTTAAAGTCGATGCGAATTATGTGCCGCCAATTCCAAATACAATGGGAACACATGTACTGACCAACTACCCACTTGCAACATTGGTGGAGTATTTTGACTGGACACCATTCTTTATCTCTTGGAGCTTGGCAGGTAAATTCCCGAAAATCTTAGAAGATGAAATTGTCGGTGAAGCTGCAACGGATTTGTATAATCAAGCACAAGCCATGCTCAAAGATGTAATCGAGAATAATCGTTTCGATGCCCGTGCCGTGTTTGGTCTATACCCTGCTCAACGTACAGGTGCAGATACAGTCAGCGTGTTTGATGAAACAGCGCAGAATGTCACACATACTTTTGAACACTTGCGTCAGCAGTCTGACAAAGTCACAGGCAAACCAAACTTATCTTTAGCCGACTTTATTAGTACCTCGAAAGACAATACTGACTATCTCGGTGGTTTCACGGTATCAATCTTTGGTGCAGAAGAATTGGCGAATGAATATAAAGCCAAAGGCGACGATTATTCAGCAATCTTGGTTCAGTCTTTGGCCGATCGTTTTGCCGAAGCTTTTGCCGAGCATTTGCATGAGCGTATTCGTAAAGAGTTCTGGGGCTATAAAGCCGATGAAACTTTGGGCAATGAAGAATTGATCAAAGAGAAGTATGTCGGTATTCGTCCTGCACCAGGTTATCCTGCTTGCCCAGAGCATTCTGAAAAAGCAGTGTTATTTGACTGGTTAGGTTCGGAAGCGAAGATTGGTACGAAGTTGACTGAACACTTTGCAATGATGCCACCTTCTTCTGTCAGTGGTTTCTATTATTCGCACCCTGAAAGTGAATACTTTAATGTAGGCAAGATTTCTCAAGATCAGCTTGAGGATTATGCGAAGCGTAAAGGTTGGACACTGGATGAAGCGAAGCGTTGGTTAGCACCGAATTTAGATGATTCGATTGTTTAATTTAGAATAAAAAAATCCCCTCTTTTGAGGGGATTTTTTTAATCAATCTTCGCTATCCATCCAAACATTTGGATAATATTCTTCAAAAACTTGTGAAAGTTCATTTGATTCTAAATTTAATATCTCTTCCTCTCGTAATCTTTTTGAACTCAGCTTAATCCAAGAGGTTAGCTTTTCACTTTCAATCAAAGCATAATCATTATCTACTTTAATTAAAGTCCACCCCAATTCGGATAGTTCATCTATTAACAATTTAACAAACCTTTCCTGAATAGCTTTTCTTTGCGAAATTCGTTTTAAAGTATCTCTAGATATGCGATGTCTAGAAACTTCCTTATCTTTTTCTAGTTCATACAATTTTACATTAATCAAAATTAATTTTGCTGTATCAGCCACTGACTTTCTAAAGTCCATACATTCACCTATAAAATGGTTTTTAACTTAAAATATACGTTCCCTTGCGGAACAAAATAAATACTATAAAAACCAATAATTGATGTCAACTATTAAATAAACCAATTTATACATCATATTCGGTATTTTAATTAAATGGTGAAATAAAACCTTATATGCGATTGAGAATCGGTTTTTGTCGATAAAACTGTAATCCTAAAATTTGCTTACGACGTAATCTGTGCCATAAACATTGCTCTGCATCGGTCATATTGCTTCGTAAATCACGCGATGGAAATTTTAAGTTCTTGTTATAAGGTTTCATCACGACACTCTTAGTTTTTAAATATTCTTTTAAGAATCTTGGCATAATATTCAGCAAAGAATAACAATGTACGAAACATCATCATGAACGCAACCCAACTTTTCCTCGGTGTGATCTTTAGCTCAATTGGCTTAGGCTATTTCCTGTATGGCAAAAAGCAAAAAATGACCATACCTTTAACTGTGGGTCTAGTTTTAATGATTTTCCCTTATTTTATTGAAAGTAACGCATTACTAGGTGGTATCGGCTTAATTTTGTCTATTGTTCCGTATTTTTTACGCTTTTAATGTGACTCAAAATCAAGCTGTTCGAATTGAATCTCCACCACATTCCAGTGATGCATCATCTCTCGTAGTACAATAAAGTAAATCAAACTAGAAAGACTATCATCAGCCACTTGAGACACATAGTACTCCCTGCTCTCAACAAAGGTATTGAAAGCACTTTCAAGTTGCACACGGTCAATTTGCTGCTGATCTAGAAAAAACAACACTAAGACCCTTTGGAATAAGCCATCTGAAGTCACGGCAGTTTTGGGTTGGGCATACTTCATCTGAACGGATTCTAAAAGCTCTTCAATCACATAAATCATCGACTCAATCGCAAGCTCATCCAGCAACCCATAGCGCATACTGTTTGACTGTATAAAGCTTAAACCTTGATCTAGCTGGATATGCTGTCCATCCATTTCAAATGAAAGTTGATCTAGGCCGAATGAAAACTTGAGTACACCATTCAGATCCGTCATCGCTTCAATACTCCAAAGTCAAAGCACATACATTCAATGCCGTTATTACCGATCATAATCATCAGGCCGAAATGCAATCGCGCCATCTTCGTTTGATAAGATAACGCGATTAAAACTGAAGGTTAGCAGTATTTCGTTAGTTTGCTTGCGTCTTCGGTAAAAAGAAGGTTGCTAAACCAAGTAACGGCAATAACGAACATACGCCAAACACCCATTCAATGCCTTTGACGTCAGCCAAATATCCTAAACCTGCTGCGGCGATACCACTCACACCGAACATTAAACCAAACATCAAACCTGCAATCATCCCAACTCGTCCAGGAACAGCTTCTTGTGCATAGACCACCATGGCTGCAAAGGCAGAGGACAGTACTAAACCCGTGATAATCGAGAGTACGGTCGTCCAAAATAAATTGGCATGTGGCATCATCAACGCAAACGGTGCCATGCCGACAAAAGACACCCAAATCACCGCTTTACGCCCAATTCGGTCTCCAATCGGCCCACCTGCAAATGTCCCCAGAGCCACCGCCGCTAAAAAGGCAAAGAGGTGTAACTGTGCATTTTGTAAACTGAGCTGAAACTTATGCATTAAATAAAAAGTGAAATAGTTACTGATGCTGGCGATGTACGTAAATTTGGCAAACATCAACACGCAAATGGTCGACAACGCGATGACGAGTTGACGTCCGTGTAGTTTGCTTTGGACGTGATGTGCTTTGGCAGCCAACTGTTTTTTACTGTGGCTAATGCTCCAACGGCTGACACCAAACAACACCCAAATCGCAAGTAAGGCAAATACAATTAACCATGCCACGGCATGCTGTCCGAAAGGCACAATAATCAGCGCGGCCAATAAAGGCCCAATCGCGGTACCTGTATTGCCACCGACCTGAAAGGTCGATTGGGCTGTACCAAAACGTCCGCCCGAAGCCATACGCGCTACACGTGATGCTTCAGGGTGAAAGGTCGATGAACCCACACCAATCAACGCCGAAGCCATGAGCAGTACAATAAAATTTGGTGAAAATGCCAACAGCAAAATACCACTAAAAGTCACCACCATACCGAGTGGTAGCAGATAAGGTTTCGGATGTTTATCGGTATAGAGTCCAATCCAAGGTTGCAGTAGCGATGCTGTGATTTGATAAACCAATGAAATCAATCCCACTTGTGCAAAGCTTAAGGAGAAATTGGTTTTCAGCATCGGGTAAATAGCTGGCAAAACGGCTTGAATCAAGTCATTCAGTAGATGTGCAACAGCCACCGCTCCCACAATTTTAATGATCATGCCTTGTGGTTGTTCATGAACCACAGCCTCACCAATACCATCTTTCATCTGTATTGAAGACGTCATACCGCACAAACTCCGTGTATTTTTCATCAGATATTGATTGTAAAATGTCATTCATAAGACTATCTTCCAATAATCATTGTATAAGTGACAAATTTAAAACACGCATGCCAAACTCACTGATTCAAACTGAAATGTCTGAACTGGTCATTGGACTTTCTTCTGAACACACTTATCGGGAGATCACTCCTGCACATACCCATTCACGGGCACAGTTTCTATATGCTTCGACAGGAATGATTCAAGTGTTTACCCCAAATCATGTCTGGATCGTGCCACCGATGTGCGCGCTATGGATTCCGACCCATGTTGAGCATAGTGTGATTTCATTAAGCCGTGTAAAGCTTAATACGGCATTGGTTCAGGCCGATGCGGCTGCACTGCTGGGACAACAATGTTTTATTATTCGGGTCAGTAAGTTATTGCATGAACTCTTGATTCGGCTCAATGCAATTGAACACATTCCACCCTCCGAACTGATCAGCTCAGATGAACTGTCTCGATCTTTACAGATTTTAATTTTTGATGAAATTCATAAGGCCAATCTGTTGCCCATTCAAATTCCGTGGCCACAAGACAAGCGTTTAATGAATATTTGCCAAGCCCTATTAAGTCGACCCGATCAATTAAAAGATTTAAGTGCATGGGCAGATGAAATTGGCACCAGTTCCAGAACCTTGATGCGTATGTTTCAAAAGGAAACGGGACTGTCTTATCGGGCATGGATTCAGCAAATGCATATTGCTCAAGCGCTCACAAAAATTGCCAGTGGTGAATCCGTTGCGCGAATTGCAAGATCTCTTGGCTATAGCAATCCGAGTGCGTTTAGTAGCATGTTTAAACGTCACTTAGGACAAACCCCGCAACAGTTTAAATATAAAGACGAATAGCTGTTTTTACTTTAAGCGGTGAGTCGATCGACAAATAAAATCCCATTGAGATGATCTATTTCATGTTGCACAATCCGCGCAGGGAACCCCTCAAAAATGCTTTCTAGCACCTCTCCCGTTAAGGTGTGATACACCACTTTAATACTTTGCGCACGCTGTACCTGACCGCGTTCATTCGGCACGCTTAAACAGCCCTCTTCCCCCAAGGACGTTGCTTGAGAAAACTCTAGAATTTCGGGATTGACCATCACCACTGCATCCATTTCAGGCGCATCTGGATAACGCAAATTTGGACGTGAAGCCACAATAATGACCCGCTTTGAAATATACACTTGCGGTGCTGCAATACCTACACCATTTCGTTCAAGCATAGTCGCCAACATGACTGACGCCAGTTGCATAAGCCAATCACTATTAAATTCTGTATCCGCAACACGGGCGGCTTTCAGTCTTAAAACCTCTTCCCCTCGTTGTGCAACAGGTAAAATGACACTCATACTCAAATCCTAAATTTTTATATCTATTTATTTCTTTTTATACCATAAGCTTTTTATTTTATTGCAGTTACTTTTACTCTTTATATTTTATGACTAAAAATGATGGACACGAACACATCTATAATTTTTAGTTAATATGCAGCAAAGAAAGATTGATTATTCATCCAAAAAAGACTTTATTAAAATCAAATACAAACTTTTATTTAACTTTGGAAATACACACATGGATGCAACACCACGACTGACCCGAGAAGACAAACGTACCCTTGGGTTATCATCATTGGGTGGTGCACTTGAGTTCTATGACTTTGTTATTTATGTTTTTTACGCCAAAATTATTTCTGAATTGTTCTTCCCCGCAGGACTCAGCCCATTTTGGGCGATGCTGAATACTTACGGTATTTTTGCCGCAGGTTACTTCTTCCGTCCACTTGGCGGTGTAGTCATGGCACACTTTGGTGACCTCATAGGGCGCAAGCGTCTATTTAGCTTATCTATTTTGCTCATGGCTTTACCCACCCTCATAATCGGGGTCATGCCAACCTTTGAAACGATTGGTTATGCTGCGCCGCTGCTCTTACTCCTTATGCGGGTGGTACAAGGCATCGCGATTGGTGGAGAAATTCCAGCGGCATGGACATTTGTTTCTGAGCATGTTCCTGCTGAAAAAATTGGTTTTGCCAATGGCTTACTCACGGCTGGTTTGTCACTTGGCATTCTTCTTGGCGCTTTAATGTCGCTGTTTATTTCCCTTCAGTTTAGTGAAGCTGCGATTCATGATTGGGCTTGGCGTATCCCGTTTATTGTGGGGGGTATTTTTGGCTTAGTGGCCTTGTATTTACGCAGTTATTTAAAAGAAACACCCGTATTCCAAGCCATGCAAGCACGCAAAGAGCTATCCAAAGAAATGCCTGTTAAACAAGTCTTAGCCAACCATAAAACAGCGGTAGTTATTGGCATGCTCCTAACATGGTTCTTAACCGCTTGCGTGGTGGTCCTGATTTTGGCCATGCCAAACTTATTAGCGGGTGCCTTTGGCTTTGCGCGTGGTGATGCTTTTCAAATGCAAAGTGCTGCAATCATCATGCAAATGTTAGGTTGTATACTTGCTGGAACATTGGCAGATCGTTTGGGTGCAGCCAAGGTTTTGATTTTGGGCTCGCTCGGTGTCGCTACTATTGCAACCATTTTCTATCACAGTTTGGGTGTGGTCAGTCCAAATACGGTGTTTGCGCTGTATATGCTGTTAGGATTTTTTTCAGGCACGGTTGGACTTGTATCCTATAGTATGGTCAAGATGTTCCCTGCACCGATCCGTTTCTCGGGGATTTCGTTTTCCTACAATGTCGCCTATGCCATTGCAGGAGGCATTACACTGCCTTTGGTTCAATGGCTCAGTCTCTATAGCAAGATTGGGGCGATGTATTATATTTGGCTGGTCTGTTTGGTTTGCTTCTTCACAGCTTGGGTTTATCGAGCTCAGTTCGAGGCAAAACACTAAAATGATAAAACCCTTCAATCGAAGGGTTTTCTTTTTATGCAACCTACTTTGAAAACATAAGGTCAAAACCTTTAGCTTAATGTTTCTACGTGCAGATTTTGGCGCAGTTCATCTGCAACAATATCGAGTTCGATTTGGCTAAACTTCCGAATTTCACCTTCAGCATGTTTTTCTAACATGCCACCAATCAACGGCACTTTCACTTTTACCGTCCACTCCATTTGAAAATGGATCTGTTCATCATTGCCTGACACACTACGTTGGCAACTCGCTTCAAGAGGTAAATTTGGATCTAAGCGCACTTCTGAACTCAGTGCAGTTAAATTACTTACATCGGTACGATGTAAACGAAACGCATCTTTTAAAAATTTCTTCGCAATATCTGGAATATTGACATCCAAATTATACGCACGCTTGAGGGTATAAATATCGCCGACTTTACTCGATTCCAAAATTTCCAACTTCTCACCTGGAATACGACGACAAACATTTTCATGTAAGTTGATATCGGCTGCGAGTCGACGGAAATCATCCAATGAAACACCGTTGATGGTGGCATTGACGACAAACTGATGTGCCATAGCATTAAATCCTTTATTTTTTGTTTTTGTAACCATCCATGCCCAGATCAGGACTGAAAAATTGGAGCTCGTTATTCTGTAGAAAGATCAAGCATAGACGATGATCCAGCACCGACTATACCGTGATCTGGATATCAATGTGTGCCATTCTGTATGACAATATGCTCCGCTATATGAATAAAAACCACGCGCTCAAAACAGGCCAAGCGAATATCAAAATGCTCTGCCCCATCATCCAATCCTGTCACAGCCCAACTGGCGCTGCTAGGCAGGTTTTTTAACCATGTCGCCTGATAAAAGTCTGCAACTGAAGTAAAGTCCAAGTATTCCTTTGGGCTCGCTTTTAAACGTTCGATGACTGACTCAAATTGAGCCAATTGTGTTTGTTTAAAATCAATCAACATGCCCAAACCTAGGTACTTTTCAACTGTTGTTTATGGCGTACCTGTGTCCATTGCCACCATCCAAAAGCCGCTAAGCCAACAAAGCCTGCATATAAGCCTGCGGTCAAGAACAAGTCTTTATAAATAAACATGCCCACATAAACAATGTCGACAAAGACCCACAGCACCCATGTAGCAATATGTTTACGACTGGTCCAATAGGTCGCCAACAGACTAAATGCTGCGAGCTGTGCATCCAGTAGCGGTACAGCAGCATCGGTCAAATACTTTAAGCTCAAACCAAATACTGCACCAGCCGTAGCGGCAAGTAGCATTTGCAAAATCACTTGCCGAGCTGTAATCGGTTCAATGCGAATATCATGATCTTGTTGTTTACCTTTGAGCCAGTGATAAAATCCATAAAAGTTCACCACCACAAAGAAAAACTGCAAAATGGTTTCGCCATATAACTTATAGGTATAAAACAAATAGGCATATAACAAGAACGCAACAAAGTTAAACCACCAACACCACATATTGCGCTTAATGGTCAAAGTCACCCCAATCAAGCTAATGATGACGGCAAATATTTCAAGGTTGGACATAGTCAAACTGACATGAGAATAATGCTGCTATTATGAAAAAAACTCCACGAAAGGCAAGATAATTTCGTCCAATCTTACCTTCTACTTATTTGCGTGTATGTCTGACCTAACTGCTGAGTCACAGAATATATACGGATACGCTTTGACAGTTTTCTAACAATCGTTTAAAAACTTATAAAACGAAAGAGGAATAATCAAAATGTCAGAACAACAAGGGCGTGTCAGTCGCGAAATTCGTGGCTCGTTATTTTTAATTGGTCTAGACCGTGCAGCTAAACGTAATGCTTTTGATAGCCATATGATTCATGACTTATCCTTAGCACTCACTGAATATGAAGATGACCCTACCCTACGCTGTGCGGTGATTTTTGCTCATGGTGAACACTTTACTGCTGGCTTAGATCTGGTTGAACTACAGCCAAAATTAAGCCAAGGTATTTTCGACTTTCCTGCGTCACAAATTAATCCTTGGGGCACCAGTTCTAGACTGCGGACTAAACCCGTTGTGGTCGCAGTACAGGGCTTTTGCTTTACCGCTGGAATTGAGCTGATGCTCAATGCCGATGTGGTGATTGCAGATGCCAATACACAGTTTGCCCAAATGGAAGTTCAGCGGGGCATTTTACCCTTTGGCGGTGCAACAGTACGTTTTGTACAAGCAGCAGGCTGGAATAAAGCTATGCGTTATCTACTCACAGGGGATGGCTTCAATGCGCATGTAGCTCTCGATCTGAACTTAATTACCGAGGTTGTAGAAACATCCACGCCAAATTCTGCACTAGACCGAGCACTTACCCTTGCCGAGTCAATTGCACAGGCTGCTCCACTTGCCGTTCAAGCCACGCTTGCTTCTGCACAACAGGCAGCACAACACGGCGCAGACTATGCCTTTAGCCATTTACAAGAACACCTAACGCCTTTGCTAAAAACTCAAGATGTTCAAGAAGGTGTCATGGCCATGTTACAACGACGTCCTGCGCAATTCTCAGGAAAATAAGCAGTGCAAAATTACCGCCATTTTTATTTTCAACTTTAAAAGAGCCTGTTATGCATGCCACAGCCCGCTTAAACACACATCAAATTGAGAAGCAAACCATTCATTTTTCCGCACGGGATGCTTATGCACTGGTGGGAACACGCTATCGTGCTCAAGGCCCTATCAAAGCAAACTTAATTCTTGCCAGCGCAACAGGCGTACCACAGCAGTTCTATCGTCGCTTTGCCGAGTATGCAGTCACTTTAGGTTATCAAGTCCTAACTTTTGATTATCGCGGTGTGGGGCTTTCTGCACCGAAGCAGTTAAAAGGTTTTAGTATGTCCTATTTAGACTGGGGACAATTGGACTTATCTGGTGCAATTGACTTCGTCGCACAAGACGGTAAACCCATTTTTGTGGTTGGGCATTCCTATGGTGGCCAAGCCTTAGGTTTAACCGATAATCATGACCAAGTTACTGCGATGTATTGCTTCGGTACAGGTGCAGGTTGGCATGGCTACATGCCGTTTCGTGAGAAGATGAAAGTCCATGTGATGTGGAATATTATTTTCCCACCCATGGTTGCACTTAAGGGTTATTTACCTTGGAGCATACTCAAAATGGGGGCAGATTTACCTGTCGATGTTTACACGCAGTGGCGAAAGTGGTGTAAAAATCCGACCTACTTTTTTGCAGACCCTGAACAACAGCATTTACTGGAACAGTATGCTCAGGTAAAGACCCCAATCTATGCTGTTTCAGCACTGGATGATGACTGGGCTCTACCCAACTCAAGGCATGCGTTTATGCAACATTATCGACAGGCAGATCTGCACTATCTCAACATTGAAGCCAGTGAATATGGCTTGAAAGAAATTGGACACATGGGATATTTCCGTCAAGGCGCTGAAAACATTTGGGATAACATACTGAATACTTTTGATCGCTATCTATCATCTTCACCACACACCACTACGAAACTCTAAACGGAATAACAAACACCTATGCGCCCACAAAAACTCAGTAAAGAGCAAATCCAGCTCCACTGTATGCAAACTTTTAAAACACATGGTTATGCAGGCACCAGTATGGATTTGCTGGCAAAATCTTGTGGGCTGAGTAAAGCCGCTTTTTATTATTATTATCCAAATAAAGAAGCATTACTTTTGGATATTTTAGACGTTAGCCAACAGTATTTAAAAAATCGAGTCTTTAATATTTTAAAAAATAATCAAATCGAGTATTGCGGCCGCTTTGAACACCTCCATCAACAAGCCGTAACCTTTTTTAGTACAGGTGTACAAGGCTGTTTGGTGGGTATGCTGTCTTTAGAAATTCCTCATTTATCTGAAACAATACAGCTCAAGATTCGCTCTATTTTTCAAGACTGGGAAACCTCACTTTTTGACTATTTCCACCAAGTCATGCCTACGGTAAACGCAGCTTCTTTGGCCAAAATCAGTGTTGCCGATTATGAAGGGGCGATATTAATGACACGTTTAAACCAAGATGACTTTTATTTGACCCATGTTGCCGAACGAATTCTCAAACAGTTATCTATGGCGATACTCAACATTGAGCGCGCATAAGCAAAATCGTTAATCTCGAGTCCGATGGCTTTTTTTGTGCTCTCGCCCACTACGGTCAATATGTGTATAAAACATACCATAACGGCTCACATAATATTCCAATGACTGATCGTAAAAACTCCAAAAAATCGACCATTCGTTTAAGTCCATTTTACGGATTTGAGTCTGGGTTTTTGCAGGCATTTTGACCAACAAAGTACTTTGCATCAGTTCTGCATCTTCCTCAGCACTTAACAAAATCGCTTGATCTAAAAACAAGCTTGCAACATCATCAAACAGCACTTGTTCATAGGCATCAATTTCAATCACACGTTCAACTTGAGCATCACTTTCAATTTGGGTTGTCATCTGCGCTGATTGAACTTGCAACTCAGTTTCCTTTTTTTGCCGTTTTAAAAAACGCTGCTTTTTCTGAATTTTGATAACAATAATAGATGCTGCAACCAAAGCAATGAGTACGCAAATCATCAATAAAAAAGTTGCCATTCCCTGCTCTCGTAACAAATATATTCTTTTAAAATACAGCATTCTTGTTCAAATAAACATCAAAACATCTGACCCTAGCGTGTGCTATTGCATACGAATCACGCTAATTATTCAGAAATAATCTTTAAATGTACGATCAATGCTCTTCATTCAACAAATACAATATTAATGCGAACAGCATCACAAAATTAAATTTTCAGCTCACAAAAAGACTATAAAATTTAATCAAGTCAATATAATCAAACAACACAGCTACATCGCGACTAACAATAATTCAATTTAGTAATCGTGTGCTCTAGCATGAAATAGCTGTTCATATAGCTCCAAGAAGAAAACATGATACGAGCAGCTCAGATTCAGGACATCCCTGAGATATTAAATGTCGTGCATGACAGCATTCGATCTTGTATCAAAGACCACCATCGTCATGAAAGTACAATTCAAGTTTGGTTAGAAAATAAGACCCAATCCAACCTGATTATGTGGATGCATTATAATGACAGTTGGGTTTATGTGATGGATCAGCAAGTTGTAGGTTTTATTATGGTGAGCGATCAAGGTCGCATTCTTCTTAATTATATCTCATCGGCAGAACAGCACCGTGGTATAGGTAAAGCCTTATTGAACACAGTCATTGAACATTTTAAAAGCAAAAAGATCCATCAAATTAGCCTTGAAAGCACGCAAACTGCGCTAAGCTTTTACCAAAGACATGGTTTCCAAATTCGTAGCCAATACACTTCTGATACAACCTCGATCCCCATGATTAAACAACTGTCATAAAGATGATTCGATTGGCATTTTCATTTGATCACGTCCCGCCTCTTTGGCTTCATAGAGTTTTAAATCTGCGGCTTTCATGAGGTCATGAATATTGGCATACGATGTTTGATGATCCATCCACGAAACCCCCATACTCAAAGTTACATAGCCTTTTTCATCTAAGCGATTACGATGTTCAATATGCTCACTGCGCACTGCATCTAACACAGTTTGCATAATTTGGCGAATAATAACGATAGGAACATTATATAAAACAATTGCAAACTCCTCCCCGCCATAACGCGCTAAATAAGCATTATGTGGGAGTACTGCGCTAATGACTGCGACCAAGTTTTGCAGTACTTCATCTCCCTTTAAATGCCCATAGTAGTCATTATATTTTTTAAAATAGTCTACATCCATCATGGCAAATGCCAAAGTTGCATGACTATTTTGCTGTGT
This sequence comes from Acinetobacter sp. WCHAc060042, assembly GCF_003231195.1. NCBI lineage: Bacteria > Pseudomonadati > Pseudomonadota > Gammaproteobacteria > Moraxellales > Moraxellaceae > Acinetobacter > Acinetobacter sp. WCHAc060042. The sequence continues at coordinate 18,286 of NZ_QKVN01000022.1, read as the reverse complement.
TTCCATAAACCGCTTTTGAATTTCACTATTTAACGCACGGCGATTATAGGCCCCCGTTAAAGCATCTATTTGAATTTGATATTCTAGTTTTTCATTTAAATCATGAAGTTGTGATGTTCTTTGTTGTACTTTCATATCTAAAGAGCTATTCAATTCAATCAAATTATTATTCAAGCGCTCGGTATGATAGGTCTGATAGGCATAGTTTCGTGATTGCTGAAACATCACTAAAAGTGCATAAAGGCTCGTTGAAATAAAGGACAAATGAATCGAATCAATAACATGTAGAGTTAATAAGAAGTCATGGATAAACGATAAACACAATAGAATTACAGCACAAAAATTAAGCTTTGAATATTTTTGCTTGGTCTTTAAGGTAATATAAAAACCATAGGCAAAATTGCACAGAATCACAATGCTCAATAAGGCACTATAAAAAGCCAGAGGCTCAAAAACTTCCTGTTCGGATAAAAGTGTTATAACGACATTTAACGTCAGCACCAACATAGAAGCTGTATATATCCAATGGTGCAAATATTTCTGATCGAGTAAATACATATAACTCAAAAAGAACATGATCGCTAAATAGATAAATAAATACTCTAAGCGCATGCCCCACAACCAATTGATATCTAAAAAAGTGGTATAGGCATAAGGTGCTGTGAACAAATTATGTAAGGCTAAAAACAGAATAAAAATCCCGAACACAAAAATACTTTTGCTATTCCTCTCGTTTGAGCCACGGAAAATAGAAAACATCGTGGTGAACATTCCCACGCCAAATACTGCACCACAGATCATGGCTATGCTCATCATTAACTGCTGATAATGCCGATTAACTGTTTTAGCAACCCCGATATGCATAGGACTTTCAAGACCACCGCGTAGCTTATTAAAATTTGAAGCCTGTATGCTTAAAGTAAAATAAGGGCTGTCTGGTACAAAATAGGCAATACGTGGGGCATTTTCTGTCTGCTGTTGCATTACATTATCTGCGACATCTCCTAAACGAACGAGAAAGTCGCCATTTAGATAAACTCGATAAGCAGAATTTTGATTGGGGATTTGAATAGCTAAACGTCGACCAATAAATTCATCAGGAATTTTAAAATGACCAATAAAGGTACCATAATCAATATTACTACCCGTTAGCTCCTTAAAGGAAATAGGAAGCTCCGTTGTTTTTGTTGCTAATTTTTGATTGGGCTGAGTAATCAGTTCATGGTCATAATAAGACCATATTCCATTTAAATAACTGGTTGTTTGCTCAGTAAATTGAATATTATTGACATTCTTTTGATGTAAATAATACTGCGCAGGCTCTGCTTCATATTGCGCCCACGTCGAAGGTATAAGACTTAAAATTAACAAACAGCTTAGAATAAACCAGATAACATGCTGTCTGCCTAATGAGCTATACAAAAGCGACTCTTCCCTTTAATACGCTCTGCCTACGAATTAATCTACAAATGTTTTTCTTAAAAACCAAGTGATTTTTACAAATGAATCAAATACATCCTTATAATTGATTCATTATCAATAATTCTGATTAGTCTCGTGTTTTTACATCATACAATTCAATTTCAAAAATCAAATTTGAATTGGCTGGAATCACGTTGCCCATCTTACGCTCACCATAGGCCAAATGTGACGGTACAATTAGTTTACGCTTGCCGCCCACTTTCATCCCCATAATGCCTTGATCCCAACCTTTAATCACACGACCTGTTCCGATCACCGTTTCAAAGTAGTTTCCACGGTCTAAAGATGAGTCAAACTTAGTTCCGTCTTCTAACCATCCGGTATAATGTGTGGTGATTAAAGCACCTTTTACTGCTTCTTTACCTTCACCAACAACTAAATCAATAATTTCTAATTCAGCGCTCATCTATTCGCTCCACTATTACTTTATAAATAAATTTTGTTGAACTGCTTGTTTATTGCAATTGAGTCCACTCAATCGTAGCTTGTGCATTGTCACCAATTAAAGTCCACTCACCATCCATCACGTTCAACTGAAGTTGCATGGTCCGTTCACAAAGGGCCTGAACCGCTTCTGTACTTTGTGCAGACAGTTGCCAAATTTCAACATTACTCAAAGTCTTTAGTTTACTGTTGCGTTTGTACCATTCATCAACAGCAGTGCCATAGGTCACAACAGCAACTTGTTTACAACGCGCGCTGGCTTTTTTGACTTTGTCTTCGTCAGGGCTTCCCACTTCAATCCATTTCACCAACTGACCTGTTAAGTCTTTTTCCCAAAGTGCAGGTTCATTGGTTTCAAAGAGATCTTTGGTAAACTCCAAAGCCTCATCTGCAAAGCGTGCAAAAGCCAAAAGACGAACCATCAAACGTTCTATCGTCTCTGAAGGATGCAGAGCCAAGGTAAGTTGATAATCACCATATTGGTGAACGTCCATATTGGCAATATTTAAATCTGCCTTATAAATTGTAGCTTTAAGCGCCATAAATACCGTCCTCAAATTTGCCGAATAGCATATAAGATTTCAGCTCATTTTGCTTAAAACAATTTACCTCATTACTCAATACGACATGCAAATAATGCAGTTTCAAACATCAACCAATCTCTTTCGTTCTGTACAATCAACTCGATTCGGTTATCAATGCCTTCTTCGACATCCTGATAATTAAATTGCTTGGGATTAAAGTTAAATGCTTTCCAACCCTGATTGGTATGGAAAATCCCCTTAATCCTCCGCCAATCCTGCTGCTCACACAACAAATCGAGTAAATCATAAAAATCAAAAACCCAACGTTTTGGCATTTTCCAACCTGCCACACTATAGCCCTGCGCCGATTCTACATAGTGATAAGGCAGTTGCTTAATTTCAGGAAATTCCTGTTGATTTGCTTTTAATTGTTGTTGCACTTTCAGTAAAGGTTGGTTTTGACGCTTAGTCGCAACATAGTCAAAGTCAAGTTGTTCAAGCTGGATATTCCCCTGATCTGCCATAAGCCACTGCTGAGCATAAGCTTGATATTCAGTTTGTAGCTGCTCAAGAGCCTTTAAATCTGCACTTTGCATCTGAGCATAATGCGAAACAACGACGATCTGCGCTGCCTTCAACTGATCTTGATATAAGTTTTGTGCCGTCCACGTCTGATCATGTAAGCGTGAACCATCCAGCACAGTGACTGGCGCACGCATACGCAGAGTCGAATGCCAATGTGGTTCTGTCAGTTGCTCTAATAACTGTGCAGGGTGACCCAAGCCTGTCGGTTCAATAAACAGTCGATCAGGCTTTTGTTCTGAGAGCAATCGAGACAATGCAATTTGCATCGGAAGCTGACTACTACAGCATAAACACCCGCCTAATAACTCTTTAACTGCATAACCTTCACTTTGTGGCATAAGCTGTTGGTCGACACCAATTTGCCCAAATTCGTTCATCAACACTGCCCAAACTTCATGTTCAGGTTTTTGACTCAACAAATGCATCAGTAAGGTGGTTTTACCGGCACCCAAAAAACCTGAAATAATATGCGTTGGAACCGCCTGTTGCATCGCCATCAGTTTCAAAATTGTTCCACCTAATCTGAAATACTATAAAAACAGCACAATAAAATAAGCGATTATTTTAGTTTAAATGTCTCATTTTCTCACTTTAAATCGACGGCTTTACACACGCAACATATCAAAGTATGTATTTAAACTGGGCTTATTCACTCTTAGAAACCTTTATTTACATTTTATTCAACGTCAAAATGCACGGTTTGTTCCATTTCCATCGCCTTTGTATATTTTATGTGAGTTTTCACTCAAATATTTTGATCAATTTTTCTACATTTTCAGTTTTTTGACTCACAAAAAGCTTCTACTTGTTACTTAAAGCCTACCATTTTTTCATCATCTGTAGTTTTAGGTAAAGTGCATTTTTCACATTGTTGCTTCAATTGAACCTCGCATATTCAGACGCTAGCATGAAGCTCAGTTCAAATTGATGTGATGAACAATCTGAACTGTTTCTCTATAAAATATAAGGATGCCGAAACAATGAAACTTTCACACTTATTAATTGCAACATCTTTAACTGCTGCGAGCTTTACAACTTTTGCAGCAACTCAGGAAGCTCCTGCACAGGAAGATAAAGTCGTTGTATCTACTCAAGAAACAGCTGAAACTACTGACTTAAGTGCAAATGCACCTGCTTCAGAAGCCTCAGCAGAACAACCAAACCAAGAAAAAGCAGCTAAATAATTTATTACTTGCTGTAATAAAGCGACCTACTCTCCAGCATGATTACAGCTCTTATTTAGCACAATCAGAAACCAAGACTTATCCTGTCTTGGTTTCTTTTTTGCCGATAGATTTAAATCATAGAAATTAGTGATCATTTCAAGGTGAAAGCTTATAGTAGAAAACAGAATATTTTAATAATAAACAATAAACTACAAACCATACCAAACACAAAGTCTCATTATCTTTATACCCATGACCTACTATTGACTAGCTTGTTCTGCCTCATTTTTTCACCGTTAATAACTGTAAAAGTGAATTAAATGGACATTCGCAATGCGCAACACAGCAAATTACACAACTGAAGTCGCAATTCTTGGTGCTGGCCCTGTCGGTTTGACCATTGCCAACTATTTAAGTAAGCAAGGCGTACAAGTCACAGTCATTGAACAGTTAGATAGCTTAATTGATTACCCGCGTGCAATTGGGATTGATGATGAGTCTCTACGGACGATTCAGTCTTTGGGCTTAGTCGAACAGGTCTTACCACATACCACGCCGAATCATGCTATGCGTTTTTTAACGCCAAAAGGACGTTGCTTTGCAGACATCCAACCTTTAACCCGTGAGTTTGGTTTTTCGCGTCGGAATGCCTTTATTCAACCACAAGTAGACAATGTCTTATTACAAGGTCTGAAACAATACGAGCAGACTCATGTATTGTTTTCCCGCCAATTGATTGAATTTAGCCAAGATCAAACTGGTGTCACTTTAAAGCTACAAACCGCAGATCAAACTGAAGAAATCATTCAAGCACAATACTTAATAGCATGTGATGGCGGAAATTCCATTATTCGTCGTACATTGAATATAGATTTTGCAGGTAAAACAGCACCAAACCAGTGGATTGTGATTGATATTGAAAATGACCCACTGGCAACACCACATATTTACTTATGCTGTGACCCTGTACGTCCTTATGTTTCGGCAGCACTTCCACATGGTATTCGTCGTTTTGAGTTTATGGTGATGCCTGGTGAAACTCAGGAAGAGCTCAGTCAGCCTGAAAATATTGCCAAACTATTGTCCAAAGTACTTCCAACAACCGATGGTATTGAAGTGATTCGTCAGCGTGTTTATACCCACAATGCACGCATTGCAGAAAAATTCCGTGTCGACCGTATTTTACTGGCAGGCGATGCCGCCCACATTATGCCTGTATGGCAAGGTCAAGGTTATAATAGTGGCATGCGCGATGCTTTCAACCTTGCATGGAAAGTTGCATTGGTTGTACAAGGCAAAGCATCTGCGGAATTATTAGACTCGTACCAAGTTGAACGTAAAGACCATGCCAAAGCCATGATCGACCTTTCCGTGATGGCAGGTCATGTACTGGCACCACCGAAAAAATGGCAAGGCTTTGTGCGTGATGGCATTGCTCATGCATTGAACTACATCAAACCGATTAAACAGTATTTACTCGAAATGCGTTTCAAACCTATGCCGAAGTATCATGCTGGTGCACTAATCACTGATGGCAGTAAAACCACACCTGTCGGCAAAATGTTCATTCAACCACATGTTAAACTTGAATCTGGCAAAACTGTTTTACTCGATGAGGTTCTGAGCAATGACTTTGCCATCATCGCTTGGGGGGTAGATCCAAAGTGGGGACTCACACCAGCGCACATGCAACAATGGCAAAAACTGGGCGTCAAGTTTGTTCAAGTCATTCCAGCAGTGCAACTGGACAATGAAAAACGCCAAAAGTATGACGGGGTGATCACGGTAGGCGATCTGGGCACAGACATCCGCAGTTGGTTTGGTCAAACGACTGAGTCTGTGGTCATACTTCGTCCAGACCGTTTTGTTGCAGCATTAGCGATTCCACAGACCTTAAACACGGTTAGCCAACAGCTCTTTGCCAAACTGCATGTGAGCTAATGCCATATCATAAGGTTCTGGCACAATCCAGAACATAAAAAACCACGCTAAACCATAATGCTGATCCGTTAAGGGGTTTTGTACTAAACTCCTTAACTTTTTAGTTCTTTAAAACAGAATTTTCTATACTCTAGATCAAATATTTATAGCTCAACTACTACTTTGGTTAAGCCCGAATGCCCCATCAGAATATATATTGAGTTCGCAAGAAAAGTGGCTTGTGGCACATTCACCCGACTACACAAGTCACCAAATCCCTTGTATTGATTCATAAATCGCAAACCTTATTTTTAAATATTTTTACCTTGAGCAAGTACAAGTGACGTTTCTGCGCATCAAATAGTATCATACGTTTAAAAATAAAATGCCAGTCTATTGCTTAAGACTGGCATGAGCACTAAGGCACGGTTTTATAGTACTAAGTTTATTGGACTTAAATCGCTTGTACCCATTCAACTCCCTGTACCGCATCGCGACTTTGAATCAACTGGATAAAAGGTTTAAATTCATCGAAATATGGGACAATTTTGAAAGAAATGGCATAGATTAACCAATAGGCCAAAAACAAATCTGCGGCACTAATTTGATTGCCCAACAAATATGGCTTCGCCTGAGCTAAACCTACTTTTATAAACCGATAAATAGATGCTTCTGTACCAAAACCCAAACTTCTTTTTCTAGTCTCTAGCTGTTGTTCAGAAATGCCTAAACTTTTCACGTCCATAAACTCAGTGAGTGGTCCATGACAAAAGAATAACCATTTCAAATATTCACCACGCTTGGGGTCATTGAAAGCAGGCGCGAAACCTTTTTCGAGATATTTATCTGCCAAATAAGCAAAAATAGCAGGAGTTTCTGAAATCACCGAACCCTGATCCACTAAAAATGGGACTTTCCCCATTGGGTTCAAAGCCAAATATTCAGCATCCGCTAAATCTGCATATTCGATATGAATAATTTCGACCTGATCTTCAATATCTAACTCTTTTAAAAACGGCAATACCGTAATGCCGCGAGAATGAACGTTGCTATACAGCTTCATTATTTTGAGCCTCTTAGATGGCGCTTTGAGTATGTTTTAAACATCATACAGCACAACTGTATGTGTATATTTTTAAGTAAAAAAAACAACGACATAATAATACGACTGATTTTATTCACTGTTTTATCCCAATCCCTTTCCTGCCTTTACCAAGAGTACATTTTTTGGACGTGTTATCAGTGTTTTTTATTATGCTTTAAGTCCTTTTTAGTCTCACCATTATTTACGACATTATAAAAATAAATTTTCATCATGCTTAAACTAAACACAATTTGGTGTTGCCTTAGGCATAGATGGTAAATCAGGAAAATTAAACCACGATATCATCATGGACTCAGTTAAAGAGACAAAATTAGAAATCGCACTGTGTATTCGCAATAAGGCATCTTGAACATTTATACCTTCTGGTTCTGCTATATCAACCCTTTAGCCAGATCTTTATAAACCTCATACACTTGAAATGTTGATTTACCTAATGACCCTTTCCCCAAGCTCCAATATTCAAAAGAATTCTGGTCAGAACATGTCCATATAAAATTGCTCTTTTAATATTTTTAAAATGAGATCAATCGCAGGGTTTTTCTGCTGTTTACGGTAATTCGCATAGAGTCCAATCATCGGTAAAGGTTCAATTGTGTTCTTCGCTACAATTTTATCGCCCAAAAGTGGAATCACATACGCAGGTACAATACTCCACCCAACCCCCATCCCGACCAAATTCACATTCAGCAAAATATTGGTCGAGTGCTGGACAATATTGACATTCAGTTTCGACTGTTTAAAAAAGTCTTGGATCAACTTATATAACTGTGGTGAAGCGGTTTCATCACTGATCACAAAGTAACGATCATTAAAGTGCTTAATGCTAATACTGCGCTGTTCAGCAAAAGGAGAATCTTTCGGCATAATCAGAGCTAAAGGCTCCTGAAAAACTTGAACATGCTCAAACTCTCCAGACTCATCTGGATAACGCGTAAATGCAATATCAATTTCACCTTTTTTCAAAGCATCAAGCTGGGCTGAATCTGTCAGGCTATGAAAGCTAATTTTTAAGTCCGGAAAATGCGCGCGAATGTTTGGCATGATGTAAGGAAACACTTTCATTTCAGCAACAGGTACAAAGCCAATATGTAAGTGATCTTTACTCATATTGGCAATTTGGCGTGCATCATAAATTGCCTTTTCTGCATACTCCAAGCTCAGTAAAGCTTGTTTTAAAAATGCTTTTCCTTCTTCCGTAAGTTCGACCTTACGATTGGTTCGAATCAATAGCTGCGCGCCAACCTCATGTTCCAAATCCTTAATTTGCTGGCTAAGCGAAGGCTGAACCGTACACATGCGCTGTGCTGCTTTAGTAAAATTGAGTTCTTCTGCAACAGCAACAAAATAACGTAAATGACGCAATTCCATAAAACGCTCCAACTATGCTTCTGACACCCGTCGTGTCGTTTTAGCCACTTTAAATTTGTAGATACATAACGTCAGCAGCACAATGGCTGCACAGATTAAATATGTAGTTTGGAAGCCTAAATGCGCAATCACCAAACCTATCACAACCGAGCCAACAGCCATTCCCAAATCAAACAAAGTAAAAAAAGTCGAAATAGCATGTCCCATACGTTGTTTCGGTACCGACTGAATGGCAACCGTTTGAAAACAAGGAAATAACGAGCCGTATCCCATACCAATCAATACAGCAGATAACCATAACATCCATGGACTATTGACGATGCTGACCAACACTAAACCCAATGCAAAACACAAAAATGAAGGATAAATCACAGCACTGGCGCCACGGCTGTCATAAATCTTGCCAACCCACGGTCGTACCAAAATCATCGACACAGCAAAAACCACGAAAAATAAACTGGTATAAGCCAATAAAGCTTTGGACTCAGTATATGTAGCAATGAAACTCATAATGCTCGAATATGCAAAGGCCGTGAGTAATGCAATTAAACCAATCGGCACTGCCTTGAGTTCAATAATGTCATACCAGCTCAAACCTACTCGTTCTTTAGTTCCGGACACTTGAAGAGAAACAGATTCAGTAATTGGAATCAACCAACTAAAAATCAAACCAAGACTAATCAGCACAGTCAGTAGAACAAATAAATCATTAAAACTACTGTACTGCACAACGCTCAGAGCAATAAGTGGCCCAAAAACCACAGCCAAATTGGTAGACATGACAAAATAACCCATCCCCTCACCTTTGCGTTGTTCGGGTATAAAATCATGAGCAATGGGTACAGTTACAGTTGTTAAAATACTAAACCAAATACCATGTATAAAACGAATAGCAAGCAAGCTCCACATGCTGTCCACCCAAAGATAGCTAAAGGCAAAGCAGACAAAAAGTGATGCCGAAGCACGAAAGGAAAAAGCCTTCCCGAGCCGCTCCACAATCAACCCTGAAAACGGTCGCACTGCAATAGAGGACACCAAAAATAGGGTTAAAGCGAGACCTGCTTGCTTCACCGTCCCACCGAGTTCTTGCATGATATAAACGGGCAAGATCGTGAGTAATGCAAAGTAATACGTGAACAAGAACAGGTTATTACATACACAAAGTATAAAATTTCTATTCCAAAGCGACTGCTGAGGCATTATCTATTCCTCTAAAAGCACATGTCGCTGTGCAGGTGCAATTACCAACCGAACCAAATTGTGAATATAGGCATCATCAGGCATACGGTTAAAAAAAATAATTTGATAGTGAATCGGTCCATACAAAGTATCGAGCATCAACTCAAAAGGATAATCTGCGCGTACTTCACCACGCTCAATTGCACACTGAATTAATTTACGGGTTTGGACACGGCGTGGCAGTAAATACTCTTGGAAAAATAACCCTGCAGCTTCGCGATGCTCTGCCATGACCACCAACAGTGCTCGCCCCACTGGATGATTCAAGGCCACTGCCAGTTTAGATAATTGTTGTACTAAGTTGTGCTCTAAACTCTGCTCAAAATCCAATTCAAAGACGGATTCGGTATGCAATTTAAATGCTTCAAAAACCAAATCAGATTTGTGCTTCCACCATCGGTAAATGGTGGATTTTCCAACCCCTGCACGTGCAGCAATATCTTCTATAGTGAACTGTGAATAATCTGCCTCTGACAAAGCTGCCAGTACAGCATTTAAAATGCATTGTTTTCGTTTAGAACCTTTCTCAACATTCATATCACACCAAAACGATACGCTACGTATCGTTTCATTTTATACTTAAAAATGCACTTGTGCTAATTTCTTTAATAAATAAATTTTAGACATAAAAAAAGGTCTCCTATATAGGAGACCTTTTCAATGCATTTAACTATGCGATGTTTTTTTATAAATACTGCACGAAGGATGATGGTTTTCTTGTAAGCGCGCAACTTTACGTTGCTCAGCCGCTTCAAAACGACAACGCTTCCAGTCATTATCCAAGTTCAATGCAGGAATTTGTTTTGGCTTACCATTTTCATCGACCGCCACCATAGTAAAGTAACAACTGTTGGTATGACGTACTGTACGCTTTTGAATATTCTGCGCTTCAACACGAATACCGATTTCCATCGAAGTCCGCCCCACATGGTTCACACTTGCCAAGAAAGTAACCAACTCACCTACATGAATCGGCTCTTTAAAGTTCACTTTATCCACCGATAAGGTCACTACATAACTGCCAGAAAAACGACTTGCACACGCATACGCAACTTGGTCTAACAGTTTCAAAATGGTGCCACCATGCACATTTCCTGAAAAATTCGCCATATCTGGTGTCATTAAGACCGACATAGTGAGTTCAGACTGGTCATCTGCAGCCGCAGCAATTTGATCTAATGGGGACATCGCGTTCTCTAATTCGGAAGATAATAGGATATGTGGCGCTTATTATATCGGTTTTACAGACTAAATTTGGTAACAAAACCATCATTATTATTTATAGCGATTCTCCCATCATTCAAAAAAATATATATAAAGAAGACTAAGGTATTGAATCTATAAGCCTTCTTGGTACTTCAACCAGTTTTCTATCACATATATTTGACTGTACAATTCACATTCAGTCGCATGAACATCGCTATATACAAGAGCACAGCCCTTAATTTCACCTATTCATTTGCCAAAATATATATCTACTACTGCATGCGTGCCTGAATCGCTTGAATATTCAGTTTCTGTTTATAATTTTTTTGAGCGAACACCTTTTGAATCTGTTGCAATTGAGCAACAGTTGCATCCTGTCCTGCTTTCATCGTCATTTCACGCCCACTCACATCAAAAATATGCACTTTCTCACGTAAGTCTGGCTGAATCACAATATCGGCATTTTTCAGCTCTATTTGCGCAAGGTTCTTTTGCATAATATTGATATTTTGGTTAAATAGTCCCCATACATTCGACGTTTCGGTATACATCGGCTGCGCTAAAATATCTACAGCAATAATAATATCTGCACCTAATTTACGCGCTACATCGACAGGAACTGGGCTCACTAAACCGCCATCAACATACTCATCTTCACCAATTTTAGTCGGGATAAACATGCTCGGAATGGACACCGATGCACGCACTGCTTGCCCTGTATTTCCATAATTAAAAACGACTTTTTTACCTTCTTTTAGTTGTGTTGCAACCACATACATCGGTGTTGGTAAACGTTGAAGAGGAACATCTTTGACCTGTTCATTAACATAGTCCTCAACTTTTTGACCATCAAAAAAACCTTTCATACCCAAACGAATATCACGTACATCATTGGCTTTCATATTGAGTGCAATTTCACGCAGTTCGTTTGCGTTTTTACCACTGGCATAGAGGGAGCCCACTATACTACCCGCACTGGTTCCCACGATAAAATCAGGATGTATACCTGACTGCTCCAGTACTTGTATTGCACCAATATGTGCGTAACCACGTGCACCGCCACTACCAAGGACAAGAGCAATAATTGGCCGATTTTGCTCTTTTTTAAGCTGTTTAAAATTAATACGATCGGTTCTTTCCTGAGCTTCGTTGGAATTATTATGTGTTGCACCAAGCTGATTTGACAGGTCTTGGTCTGCTTTTGGCATACTTTGGCAACCAACCAAGACAAGCAATGTAAGCGACCACAGGCTAATTTTTAATTTCAACATAATTCACCAACGCTAAGGAAGAAGAAAATTTTAAGCAACATAGTGTATGAAAATCCGTAGCCGTCTGACTGTTGTTTTTCGTAAAAGCGTGCATTCTCTTATTATAATTCTTTTCACTCTTTTAGTATCATCTGGTATGTGTATTCAGCTCCTGATCCACATATTTAAACCTAAAGTGCCTATCTTTTTGTAGTCTAGTCACCTATTGGACTCAGTTTGGTCATAAATTTTGACTCATTAGAGCTCTTAAAATAGTCAAAAAATGATCACTCATTGACAATAAAATAAGTATTGAACGTCACTTTCTCTCTTGGTGAAAAGCTTAGAATGAGGGCAGATTCTTCCTATAAATCCTCTCCCTAGCCCTCTCCTTTAAAAAGAGAAAGAACTTTCATTGTAATTTCACTAGAGCTCAAAAAACGACGTATGCACGAACTCCATTGAAGATTCATTAATGTACGACTATTAGTGCATAAAAAAGCCCCTACTTTAAGTAGAGGCTTTCTGGCGAATTACCAAATGTCTGATTTGACTTTATCTTTAAATTTAGGATGGTTGTCTAATTTAAACACTGGCTCTTTCACTCCTTGTTTGAGCTGACCGATATAGTCCTTTAACAACATCAATAAGAATGGTGTTAATAACAAAATGGCAAACAAGTTAATGGTGGCCATGATGCCCATGAACAAATCCGCAGTGTTCCAAATAAGGGGCACACTCATCACTGAACCAAGATAGACCATAATCAAAACAAAGATACGGAACACAAACATCACTTTGGCGTTGTTGTTAATAAATTGCACATTGCCTTCTGCATAGGCGTAGTTACCAATGACTGATGAAAAAGCGAATAAGAATAAAATCGTTGCAAGGAAGTCATCACCCCATGAACCAATTTGGCTCTCTAGCGCCATTTGTGTTAATGCAACACCTTCAAACCCAGCATCGTGATACAGACCAGACGCCAAAATAATAATTGCTGTACATGAACACACCACAAACGTATCCACAAATACACCGAGCATTTGTACTAAACCTTGGTTTACGGGATGTTTCACATCTGATGCAGCTGCCGCATTTGGTGCTGAACCCATACCTGCTTCATTTGAGAATAAACCACGTTTAATCCCCATCATCATTGCCATAGAAACCATCGCACCGAAGAATCCACCTGCTGCCGCCTCAAACTCAAATGCTTTCGAGAAAATAAGCTGAAAGATGTCGGGCAAAATAGCATAGTTAATAATGGCAATATAAAGTGCAACAACTAAATACAATATAGCCATAAATGGAACAAAGCTTTCAGCAACCTTCGCAATACGCTTAATCCCACCAAAGATAATCACTGCAGTTAGCAAGACTAAACCGAGCCCAACCCAAGACACCACAATATGAATGCCACCCAGTTCAAAAGCCAAATTGGCTTTGTCCCAACCCCATGCATGTGCTGTTGCACCAGTAATGGCATTGGCTTGTACTGCATTAAACACAAAACCATAGGTTGAAATTAATGCTACAGCAAAAACTACGCCCAACCACTTTTGCTTCAGACCTTGAGTAATATAATAAGCAGGGCCTCCACGGAACTGTTTATTCTCTTGGTCGCGTACTTTAAACAATTGTGCTAAAGATGATTCAACAAAAGCTGAGCTCATGCCTAAAAATGCAGTCACCCACATCCAAAAAACTGCACCCGGTCCACCAATCGCAATTGCGATCGCAACACCAGCGACATTACCCACACCAACACGGCTTGCAAGCCCCGTTACAAAAGCCTGAAAAGGCGTAATACCATGGTCATCATCACATTCCTTACGGCTTGATTTCATCACCTTGATGCTGTGTAAAAATAAGCGAACCTGCACCGCACCCGTAATTAGCGTGTAAAACAAACCAACGGCAACCAGAAAAACCACTAAAAAGTCCCACAGAGGTCCATTCAGTGTATTCACCCACCCGAGTAATGTTTCATTTAACTGATCATTCATCTCGACTTCCTAATTATTGTGAAAGACTAAAAAGCAAAAAAGCCCTAGTTTCCTAGGGCAAATCGCAAATTCAATTAGCTAAAAAACTGCAAAATAGACTGAATAATAGCAACGTTAATCAAGTCTACAAAGAAGGCGCCACATAAAGGAACAATTAAGAATGCCTTATGAGAAGGACCATACATGTTGGTAATGGCTTGCATGTTTGCCACTGCTGTTGGTGTTGCACCCATACCAAAACCACAGTGTCCTGCAGACAATACAGCAGCATCGTAGTTTTTCCCCATTACACGGAAAGTTACGAAGCCCGCATACAATGCCATAGTAATTGTTTGCGCACCCAAAATAACAACCAGTGGACCAGCCAAGTCAGCCAACTGCCATAATTTCAATGATAATAATGCCATCGCAAGGTAAAGTGATAATGATGCATTACCAAATACATCAATCGCGCGATCAAAGATTTGGACTTTAAAAATCCCTTCCAATACATTACGTAAAATCACACCACCAGCAAGCGCCCAAACGAATGTTGGCAACTCAAGCATTGTGCCTTTCATCTGACCTGTCATAAAGTCAGCAAAAGCCAAACAGCCTGCGAACAAACCTAATGTGGTAATTGCATTATCAGCTGTGATAAGACGAACCCGATGCGGATATTCAAATGGTACATATTCCGTTGAGCTAATCTCTGGTAAAGGCGTATTATCACTTCTTTCAATCTGCTCATTGGTACGTGGTGTCGCTAATTCATAGCGGTTAATAAGTAGTTTTGCTAAGGGGCCACCAATTAAACCACCAATAATTAGACCAAAAGTTGCACTCGCCATACCTAATGCAAGTGCACCTTGAATACCATGCTTAACTTCTAAAATTTCACCCCAAGCACCCGCAGTACCGTGACCACCAGTTAAGGTAATTGAACCCGCAATTAAACCAATCAATGGATCAATACCTAATAGGGTTGCAAGGCTAATGCCCACGAAATTTTGTACCACAATAAAGGAAGCAACAGCCATTAAGAAAATAATAAGACCGATCCCACCTTCACGTAATTTGGAGAAGTTTGCACTTAAACCAATTGAAGCGAAGAAAATCAGCATAAAACTGGTCTGTAATTCGCTACTTGTAGTAATGCTATAGCCCCAAAGACTATGTACAAGCAAAGAGATAATTGCAGCAACCAAACCACCTGCTACAGGCTCAGGAATGTTGTAGCGTTTCAAGAAATCAATTTTATTAACCAAGAAGCGACCAAGTAACAAAACAATGACAGCAGCAATCAAGGTATAAAATGCGTTAAATGTAAATTCCATGACAATTGTCCATAAAGCTGATGCTTAGAGTTGTTATCTGGCTAATAAATAAGCCACTGAATCCATTGATACTTCAAGATAGATTTCGTAAATCTGAGTCAAACTCAGTCTTGCGTATGAAAATTCAGGCAATGGGTAAATTGGTAACAACTAAGCGATCTGATGCATAACATATTCAGCTCTACCGATGAGTAAACTGAAAGAACGTAATGCCCAATAATTTTTGGACACAGATACGATTTTTTGACTTAAGTCACAAAAATCGCCCCATACTGGCTTAAAATTAACCAATAAAAGCACAATACGAGTGAAAGACCGACATTATGCAGATTTTTTATAGATAATCTTTATTTTTTTACAATAATTTTTAACTATTTCCCTTATTCTTTTTCTGTCTTAATACTAAAATCTATTTTCACTCATTATTTAGCCTATATAAATTTTCTATGCTTTCTAAAAAACAAAACAGAAGCTTAAAGCTCCTGTTTTGTTACTACAGTTTTCGATTTTAGAAGTTATATTTCGCCATAAAACCAACACGGTTGTCTTTGTAGCTATTTCCTGCAAAGGTATCGCGTTTACCATTGATATATTCAACACCTAAGTCCAATGGCTTAACTGGTGAATAGATAAAGTTAATCCATGCTTGGTAAACTTCTTCATTTGCTGCTGGATTTAAAGTTGCGTAATCCGTACCATCATCCGCAAACAGTGCGCCATAAGCTAAAGTCGAACGTAATTTTTCGTTGAACTTATATGTACCACCGACCTGCACACCAAATGCTTCATTTTGCTCGATGTTACCATTTGCTGGATCTACGTAGAATGCTGTATTACTTCCATATAGGTAATTACTATTACCTTGTACATAAGATACATCTGCACTTAGTTTTAGCGGGTCAATCACTTGATAATTTACACCAGCTGCCACACCCCAACCTGTTTTATCATCGCCTGATGCATCAGACTTATATTGCTCTACTAAGCCGCGAACAGATGCATTTGCTTTACCATCTGCAAAACCTTGCGTTAATTTTGCAGTTAATACAGGTAAGCTATATTTTACATCTGAAGTAACGTTTGCTGTATTAGTCGCATTTCGAGCTGTTGCAGAACTATTACCTTCTTCAGCAGCAAGGAATAATTTAGTTGCAGGCGCTAAATTAAAGCCATAACGAACTTGTGGAATACGTGCCGTACCCCCACCCACGTTGGTCCCAAAATCAATCATTTCTGGTGCATGGTTAGACAGGAAATTAGAAGTGGTTTGACCAAATAACCAGTTGTTATAGGTTAAATACGCATGGCGAATACGTAGTGCTTCATTTGTTCCAGCAAAGTCAACTTCAACCTTACCGCCAAGCTTATTATCACCACCAACATTGGTATTGAAATCCAAACCTAAACGCGTAGTTTTAGCAGTTGCGCGAAGCTTGTCTTTGGTTTGACCATCTGAACTAGACACTTTATTGAAGTCATCATCCGCACCCTCAATAATGTAGTTTGCATCGCCACGAACAAAACCATATAGGTTAATGTCAGCACCTGACTTAGATTTAAATGAAGACAATGCTGACTCAGGCTTCGCAGGTGGTGCTGGCTGTGCTTTGACTTGTTGAATCTGAACGGCTTGTTGTTGTTGAACTTGTTGCTGCTGTTGCATTAAAGCTTTTAACTCAGCAACTTCAGCGCGCAATTGAGCAAGCTCTTGTTGTTCTTTCGTTGCTGCATGAGTCGTTGTCATCATCAACGCGGCAACACTAAGTGCTAGGCTTTGAGCGACAAATGGCTTTTTAGTGAGGGCTAAACGCATACGCAAGCTTCCTTTATTACATAGTTAGTGGTAAGTCAAAAATTCCATTTCAGTAAAATTTACTATACAAAAACCATTCCATTTCGGTCTCTTTATGTATAGAACAATCTTATAAAGATGAAAAATCGCACATTTCGATGTTTTTGGATATGATCTTTTATTACTTTTGCAACTAAAGTCTAATTAGAAACCTTCTAAACTGGAATAAGCATCACACTTCATCTGCTTTGAATTATGAAATTACAATTTAAAAATGTTTTTGCAATAATTAAGTAACAATTCTTCATATATTCTTAAATATAGACTGAGTTTTCGGTGATATCTATATTTTTTTCTTATAACTAAAGTCTTAGTTTGATTGATAACCACATGCTGCCAAATAAGTGGTCAAAACTAGGTCTTTGCATAAAAAGTAGGATAATTATGACGCAGCAGATGTCCGATCTTGTCGATCAAGCAATTCGCTCACGCCATTCAGTTCGTGCCTTTACAAACCAAATGGTTGAGGTACAAACCCTTAAAGATATTTTACACGTCGCCAGCCGAGCACCATCAGGGACCAACACACAACCATGGAAAGTGTATGTGGTCACTGGGAAAAAGCGCGACGAAATAGTTGAACGTGTTTGTCATGCGCAACTTGAGCTTTTTCAACATCCTGAAAAAGCAGCACAATACCAAGAAACTTTCGCTTATTATCCTGAAAACTGGATTTCACCCTATATTGACCGTCGTCGCGAAAATGGTTGGGGGCTGTATGGATTACTCAACATTCAAAAAAATGAAAAAAGTAAAATGGCTCAACAGCAACTCCATAATTTTCAACTTTTTGATGCGCCTGTGGGCTTATTTTTTACAG
>NZ_QKVN01000021.1:0-75177 GCF_003231195.1 Acinetobacter sp. WCHAc060042 | reverse complement strand
CCTCAAATCTATAAAAATGACTGAGAAACCAGACATGATCTAGCATAGCTCATGTCTGGTTTTGGCTCTTAAAACCTCCATTGCACCGAGAGCGATGCATTTAAAGGATCGCCTGGTTGAATCCACATATCGCTATAGCTTGCGACATAGTAAGTTTCATCTAAAAGATTATGCACATTGAGCTGATAACGTAGCTGATCTGATGGGGCATAGTAAGCGTTTAAGTTGAGTAACGTATATTCAGGTAAGTTGAAGCCATTATCTGTACTGTGTCCACTACGTTTACCAACATAGACTGCCGTTGCGCCAACTCCAACTTTGTCTGCATTGGCAAGATCCCATTCGTAGTTGCTACTCACAGAACCACTATGTTTTGGCACATTACTCAACCTCGAACCTTTAACAAGGCTCTGGTCTTTTTCCACTTGTGCATCTGTATAGCTATAATTTGCACGGACAGAGAGTCGATCACTCAGTTGGGTTTCAATATCGAACTCTAAGCCTTTACTAGAGACTTCTCCAGCGGTGATCTGATAACTACTATCTGTTGGATCGGTAGTCAGTACATTTTCTTTATCCATTTTAAACAGGGCTAAACTGATTAAACTTTGTGGGTTTATTTGATATTTCCCACCAATTTCATAGCTTTTGCCTTTTTCAGGATTAAAAACATTGCCATTTCTGTCCATTCCACTGTTGAGGGCAAAGGATTTTCCGTAGTTGGCGTACCATGACCAACGATCATTCAGTCGGTAATTCAACCCCAAGCGTGGACTGGTTTGTTGCAAGTCTTGTTGGTTGGATGTATGTGCAAGTTTATTTTGAAAATCTTGGCTAATGTGATCAAAACGCGCACCGAACAGCACACTCCATTGATCATTCAGAAAAATTTGATCTTGTAAATTCAGTGCAAAATAGCGTTGCTGTTCTTCGGTATTAATGAAAAGAGGAAGCTCTGGCGAATACTGCCCATAATTTGGATTATAGATATCAATGCTATTTGGCACGCTACTGCTGTGGTTTCGACGCAGTTGTAATTGACGGTACTTCATTTGCCCAAGTTCAGTGCTCAAAAGTACTTCATGGCGTGCCCAGCCTTGTTGGATTTTCCCAAGTAGCTCCGTTTGAAAGAGAATGTCATCACTTTTATTGTCACGATAGCGACGTTGACGTTCTAATGTCCGTCCATCACTCTGAATACGACGAGGTTCACTGGAAAAGCCTTTGAGTTGAGTATCTTTTACGCTGAGTGCATTATGCATTTTCCAGTCATCATTAAACTGATGCGCAAGTCGAAGCTGATAAAAATGATCTTTTTGAATATGATCGCCATCATCAGGTTCGCCTGTAAATGTTTTTGGGTCCATCACAAATTGTTTTTGATAACTGCTCACACCACGATCAAAAGTTCCATCTTGTCGGGTAAATTCACTGTCAAAATCTAACTGGGTTGAATCTGAAATTTTCCATGTGAGTTGAGGGGAGAAAAACCAACGCTCACTGTGCACATGATCACGAAAACTTTGATTATCTTCATGTGCGACCGCAATACGATAAGCCACCGCATCATTTATTGGGCTAGTATGTTCAAAACTGGCACGATACTTTTCTAAACTGTTAGCACGTAAATTAACTTCTGAAGAGCTTTCCCACTGCGGTTTTTTGGTGTTGATGTTGAGTAAACCGCCAGCTTCCCCGCGACCATATAAAGCAGCCATAGGGCCTTTTAAAAAGTCGAGTGATTCAATATTCACCATGTCTCGCGGCGCACTGAGTCCACGGTTGACACTCAAGCCATTTCTTATAATTTGTGCCCCAATATTTGGGTCTGTACTAAAACCTCTGAATGAGAAGTTATCCCAAAATCCGCCACCATAATTGGTTTGATTATAAACACCACTTACTTGTGTTAGTGCGTCATCAATACGCTGTACATCTTGTTGCTGAATTAGAGCTTTAGATAACAAACTTCGACTAAATGGCACGTCTAAAATGTCATGTGAAAACTTAGTCATTGCGGTACTTTGTTGCAAGCTTTCATCTTCAGTTTCGGCTTGCAATTGGATGGTCTGGAGTACTTCTGTTGAAGTTTCGGCCCAAGTGAAAGAACTTAGTAGGCTTAAATATAAACCAGAAGATAGAATGGAGAATTTATTCATCATGAAGGCGAGTAGTTTAGATTTTGTATTGTTATGTTATAACATTTTAATAAATTTGTATTTAAAAAATCACTCTAAAAACGAAAAATGGCTTAAAAAATTGAAATAAATCAACCTAAGCTTTTAGGTTTTGATCCTCAATACGCTGTTTCAAATCAGATAAAGTCACATCTACCATATGCTGTATAAATGCGGCTGAAGATAGGAAACGTAGATCGAAGTTATAATTTAAAATCAAATAATTAAACTATAAGCTCAATTTCAAAATCTACATACTCAAAGCTACCGCCAGATAATTTTAAAAAAAGCTGAGATATGTTGAATAATGTGCTTGTTCATTCTAAGAAAATTGTGAATACTCATGCCGCAAAATTCAGGCTGTAAATTTATCTTTTGGGGTGAGCAACGACTGTGAAAACGTATCCATTTTCTCGTTTACAAAAAGCATTATTGGCGGTTGGTTCATTTTCATGTCTGGGGCTGAACTCGGTATGGGTACATGCGGCAGAAGACAGTGATGTGGCACAACTCGCAACCATTACAACCACGGCTCAAGCTGAACCAGCTGCGTATTATCAACCCAAAGTTAATTTGTCTGGCTTTGCCCAGCAAAACCTTGCAGTAATTCCTGCCTCTATTAACACCGTTACTGCTGCACTAATAGCAGATCAACATGCGAAAACACTGAGCGATGTAGTGAAAAATGATGCATCTGTTGGTGATGGCTATGCACCGATTGGTTACTATGCAAACTTTGTAATGCGGGGATTTAGCTTAAATGCGGGATCAAGTTATTTACTGAACGGTAATTTGCTTCGTGGTGAGCAAAATGTAGCGCTTGAAAATAAAGAGCAAGTTGAAATCCTAAAAGGCATGAGCGCGATTCAAAGTGGGATGTCGACCCCAGGTGGAGTCGTGAATTATGTAAGTAAACGCCCCAAAGATGTCCAATCTTTAACTCTTGAAGCAGATAGTCATGGCGGTAGTCGTGTGGCAACAGACTTTGGTGGATGGCTTGGAGACAATCAACAGTTTGGTTATCGTGTGAATGCAGCTTATGAAGACATTCATCCCTATGTTGAACATGCTGACGGTACACGTTTGTTTGGTTCCTTGGCTTTAGACTGGAAAATTTCAGATCGTTCAAAACTCGAATTTGATCTTGAATCACAGCGTCAAAAACAGCGTTCGGTACCGGGCTATCAGCTATTGGGCGGTGAAACTATACCGACAGGAGTGGAATGGGATCGTTTGCTAGGCTATCAAAGCTGGAGTAAACCTGTCACTAATGAAAGTCTAAATACGAGTCTTAAATATAGTTATCAAATCAATGATAACTGGAGTAGCAATCTGTCAGCTTCACAAAGCCGTGTGATCGTAGATGATTACTCTGCTTTTGCCTATACCTTTGACCAACAGGGTAACTATGACATTTATGATTTCCGCAGCCCAGATGACAGTTATCTCACCAATCAATTTAAAACAGGTTTGAACGGAAAATTCAGCACTGGAGCATGGCAACATAGCCTGAGTTTAGAGTTGTCACATGCTTACAAACGTCATACTCAGTATGATGCAATCAATGAATGGATAGGTTCAGGAAATATTGATCATGATCCTATTACCTATACACCTACGGATAAAGCCTTAGGTAATCATTACAAATCATTGGATAGTCAACAAACTGCTTTAAACCTACTAGATCAAATCAAATTGAATGATGCATGGTCAGTTTTGTTGGGCGGTAAGCTTTTACATTTAAATGAAAGTGCCTATGCTGCGGATGGTAACAATATTCGCGAGACCGACTTTAATCGCTTCTTGCCGCAACTCGCTCTGATGTACCAGCCTTGGCAAAATACTCATCTTTATGCTTCTTATGCAAAAGGGATAAGCGATGGTAGTCAAGCGCCGTGGTATGCCAATAATGCTTATGCTACCTTAGCGCCAAGACATTCAACTCAGTACGAGTTGGGCCTTAAACAGCAATGGCAAACGATGTTGTTCACAGCGGCATTATTCGATTTAAGACAAGACAATCAATATACCAATAGTGCTAGTAATTATGTCACCGATGGTGAACAAAACAACTTAGGTTTGGAATTGGGATTGCAAGGTCGTGTTGCTGAGAATCTAGATATGACATCGACGTTGGCGCTGACCCGTTCACGTTTAGAAAATGTACAAGCAAATGAATATGCAGGGCATCAGACCCAAAACGTACCAAAGCTACGTTTTGCCAGTCATGTGTCTTACCAAATGCCTCAAGTCGAGGGCTTACGTTTACTTGCAGGTATGCAATACAGCAGCAGTAAATACGCCAATAAAACGGGTACGGTTAAAGTTTCAGGCTATACCGTATTCGATGCGGGTGCAGCTTATAACTTCCGTGCTTATGGTTATGATAATATGCTGCGTCTGAACGTGGACAACTTGTTCAATAAAAAATACTGGCGCGATGCAGGCAGCTTCTTCGGAGATGATTATTTATTTCTGGGTACACCACGTACAGCACAGTTTTCATGGACTGTGAATTTTTAAGAAATACGTTTAAGTAAATAAAAAAGGCATATTCCACAATATGCCTTTTTTGTCTGATGATGAATTGTCTTAGACTTTACTAGAGGGCTCTTTTCAGTCTCTATTATATTGATAGGTCAATTATTTTTCGAACTGACTTGAAATGTAATCACGATTGAGCCATTTCAAAACAACCTGTGCCAATGCTTTGGGCTGTTCCAGAGGTATCATGTGTCCCGTATTTTCAATCACAGCCAAGTCGGAACCCTTTATTTGTTGATGTAATTCGTTGGCTTCATCTGCTGAACGGATTTGGTCTTGCTCACTGTAAATAATCAAAGTGGGGCACAAAATTTTTGTTGTATCCTGCTCATTTCTATTCAGCAGAGACTGTCTCACAAAGGTGTCATAGCCTAAATGCTGTCCCATTTTCTGAATCTTATGTATCAGCCTATCATTGTGATTATTTGAAGGGTGCAAGGTTTTCCGAATAGCCGTTGAACTTAAACCTTTAAATGTTTCTTTTGAACACAGTTTAATCACCATCATTTTCTGCTGTCTTTGCTGTGCTGTATCAGAACGTAGTGAGGATGCAATGAGAATCAATGCAGAAACTTGCTCTGGAAACTGCTCCGCTATAGACCTTGCAACATAGCCACCTAAAGAAAAACCGATCAAGATAAATTTTGGAGGTAAAGAGTGGATCATATATTGAGCAATTTCTGGGATGGAATTTCCATGCGATAAATTGGCTCGAATCATTTGCCATTCTGAGGGCAGCTCCTGCACAAAGTCATCCCATAAAGATTGATCTAACATAAAGCCTGAAATCAAAACTACAGCTAAAGATTGTTTTATCATTGGCTTATTCATTTCTGAGGATGTTTTAAAACCACTAGATATATTGACGAAATAACGCTGCGGCGATGATGCCAGAGGCAATTGCAAGCAATGGCTTTTTCACCACCAACATCACGACAAGTGTCGTTAATAAGGCCAATCGCGCGCCATTATCTCCCTCAACAGCAATCGGAGCTAAAAGTGCGACCAGTACAGAGCCTGACATTGCAGTAATAAACCGTTGAGCAGTATCAGTGATGGGGACATAAGACATAATAAATACGCCACCCCAACGTGTAACCAGTGTGACGAGGGCCATAATTGCGATGATGGTCAACGGATATGCTGTACTTAGCTCTATATTCATATTTTTTTCTCTTTCCAAAGCAAACCAATAACACCACCTGCAAGTGCGCCGATGACCACATGACTATTTTTCGGCAAATACCAATAAGCCAATAGTGAAATACAAGCAGATGCAGCCCAAATCAACACCATACGTAGATCTTTTTTTCCACCTACAACCATTGCCAATAAGAAGCAAGACATAACCATATCAAGCCCAAAAGCATTTGGATTTTGAATGCTATGCCCAAAATACAAGCCAAGCCATGTACCTATAATCCATGCGACCCAAAGTGCTAAACCTCCGCCAAATAACAATCCAAAACCAGATTGACCTCGGCTAAAGGCTTGTAAAGATAAAGCCCAGTTTGCATCCGAGATCACAAGCAGAACACCGTATCTTTTCATTGGAGAAAGATGGCGTAACCACGGGTAAAGAGAAGCCCCCATTAAAAGATGACGTGCATTAATAAAGAAAACGGTAATCATCAACGGAAACAATGATATTTGTTCGCCCCATAATTCCAAAGTTGCAAATTGGGAAGCGCCTGCAAAAACCAAGGCGCTCATTAACATACTGGAATCGTTATTTAAACCTGTATGTGTCGAGGCCAATCCAAAGGCTGCACCAAAAATCACAACGAAAAGTGAAATAGGCAATAAGCTTTTAAAGCCAGACCAAACATCTGAAGTGTTGAGGCTATATATCTCTTGGGTTGTATTAGACAAAGCTATTTCCTTTTCATTATCAGTCGTATGTCTCAAGTTAGGGCGTGAGTAGCAGAGTGGCATCAATACAACTTGATACTTTGTAAGACTTGATCTGTTGTAAATTATGCACTTAGAAAGAGAAAAAGAAAAACGCATAAAACTTAAGTATACTATTTGAAAATCGAATAGGTGGGGCGGTCTTGAACTTAAAAGATTTGCAGATTGACTGGTTAAAGTGCTTTGTCACAGTGGTTGATATGGGAACGTTGTCTCATGCCGCTCCTGAGCTTTATCGTTCACAGTCGGCGGTAAGTATGCAGCTCAAAAAACTAGAAGATGCGCTACAGTGTCAACTTCTCATCAGGTCCCATCGACAGATTGAATTGACCGCTGAAGGGCAGCTTCTTTTAGGTTATGCAAGACGGATTTTGGATTTACATCATGAAACGCAACAAGCTTTTCATAAAGATGAGCTAGTGGGGCGAATTCGACTGGGGGTCCCTGATGATTATGCTGCGCAATATCTCACACCTGTATTAAAGCGCTTTGCACCACGATATGGAGGCGTTGAAATTGAACTCTATTGTGAACAATCCACTTCTTTGATTCCGCGTGTGGATAGTGGAGACTTGGATTTAGCCTTGATTTCTCGTGATGATCCTCGGCAGGGTACTTTGCTGTTCCACGAACCAATGGTCTGGGTCGGCTCACCACAATTTGATATTTGGAAAAATGACCCGCTACCTATAGCTGTTTATGAAAGTGCTAGTCTAGCTAAACACAGTGCAATTCATTCACTCGCTTTACAGGGACGTCGTTATAAGGTGGTTTATCACAGTTCTAGCTTAGTGGGGCAGATCGCTGCTGTTGAAAGTGGTTTGGCTGTTGCTGTCCTGACCAAATGTAGCGTGCCATCTCATTTAGATATTTTAGGTGCGGAACAGGGTTTAGGGCCTTTGGAGCCGATGGAAGTATCGGTCTATCGTAGTCGTATCTCACAGGGCTCTAAAGCTGTGGATCATCTTTATGAGCTTTTAATTAAAACCTTGCGACAATCAACGGCTTATTAAAAATTCTGACATTATATTTGAAAGAAAAAAGTATATGAATAGGTTAAATGTCTATATGTATTTTCAATATTTTGAGTGTATACAGATCCCTATAGATATTCATGATGTTGGGTTTTAGTATCCACTTGAGTTAAAAGCAGTTTGTTAATGCAGTGTTAAAATACACTTTTAACTTACGTGGATACTGATATAAATACTCAGCAGTCTTATTCAGGCTGAACACCACAGGTATTAATGGTCATTGCTACCATGACGTAATGACCAACTAACATACAAAATTCAACAATTTGGTCATCATTAAAGTATTTTTTGAGCTGCTGAAATTGTGTGTTATTTAAAGTTTTATCCGTGAGTAAAGCATCTACACTGTTGATCATCGTGGTGAGTTTGTCATCCCATAATGCAGAATGATCTAGCGTAATGGATTCAATAATACGATTTTCAATCCCAAGCTCTGCTGCAAAATGGGTATGGTGTTTCCATTCATAAGAACACTGTAGTTTCCAAGCAATTCTAAGGACAATCAGCTCTTTATCAACACGACCAATATTTCCTTTAAATAAAATACTTTTCATGAAAAAAAGATAATTGGGAAATAGTTTATCTAAACGAGCCAGTACGCCAAACACATTCAGCGGCACTTTAGATTTGGCACCATATTGCGTGACTTTAAGAAAAACCTTCTGCGTGAGATTGGACTGAGAAAGGGATAATGGTGCAATTCGAACTTGTTCATTTTTCCATTTTGGTGGGCTAATGTTTAAAGTATTCATCGTTTACTCCTTAAAATTTATAGGCAATTTTTAATGCATAGGCCCATGCAGTGCTGTCTTTAAATTCAGCAATATAGTTGTCAGTACCTTTTTGGCTAGCTGATTGGATTTTGCCATCACCGAACATAAAGTAACGAACTCCTAAGCTGATGTCGTAATTGCTAGCAGGGCTGAATTTTGCACCGAGTCCGACGTTCCAGTAGCCATCGACAGGGCCAAGCATAGATACAGGTTCACCCGTACCACTGTCCCAGCCTAAAGAAACGCTACCTACAAATTTCTCATGCAGTTTTCGAGCAACCCCGACAGTTACAGAATATTGATCTTCTGGATATTCCAGCAGATTTAGACCATTACTCAGTTTTCCAAACCAATATGGTTGAATGGTAAAGTCTTTCCAATTAACCCAGCGTAGTTGGGTAAATGCTAGGGTGTTGTGCGCGATTCCTGTTTGAAGGTCTAAATTGACAGATTGAGGGGTTTCGATGGTTGTTTTGCCCGTATTGGGTAACTCAGATAAAACGACACCTGCACGAGTTTCTTTGATATCTAAATCATGTTCGATTTTAGAACGATAGGTTAGAGATGTTTTGAGTGCAATTTCTGGTATTTCATAACTCAGACCAGTCACCCAGCCAACACCATTACTGTCATCGACTTCAATGTTATATAGACCAAATGCTGTGGGGCCACCATTGGCATAACCGCGTAGTTTTGCTGATGCCGAAACGGTCTGATATGCAGGGCCTGCATAGATTTGAAAGCGGTCATTGAGTTTATAACCAAGTAACATCGTGAGATTTTCTGTGCTGACTTTGGCCTGTGTCGCTTCACCATTGAGGCTAAATACAGGTGCTTGCTGTACTGGATATTCTGAATCTGTTCCAAAAGGCTGATCATAAAGTAGACCAAATGCCAAGCGATCTGTGAGTTGAAATTTCAGCCCAGCAAAGGGTGCATAGTAGCTTTTACCAATATTTGAGATTTCCGCATTTGCGCCAACAGGGAAGTTAGGGCTCACTTGACCTTCTGCTGTCGGTGATAAAACAGATATCCCCGCCTCAAAATAATTATTGGGTTGCAAAAAAGCGGCAACAGATTGTGTGGTTCGTTCCAATCCTGCTGCTGTGGCTAAACTAAAAGGTAAAAGGCTGAGACTCATGCTTGTGAGGATAGAATGTACGAGAGCAGTTTTCTTCATGTTGAATTCCTTAACTTTATTTTTGGTCTTGCTCCTCAAGACTAGTCATCAGTTTAAGGTGTGCTGATTTAGAGAAATGGTGCTATCGTCTCAATCCAATAGTGCTATCGTCTCAAATTGACTGTTTTGCCATTGTTTAGGGGGCATACCAAAGTAATCTTGAAAAGACTTAATAAAGTTAGAAGGATGACTAAAACCGAGGGTATAGGCCAAGTGGCTTACAGTCCCTTTGTTTTGTAGAAGATATTTACTGGCAAAGTCCATACGCACTTGCTGAATCAGATCTTCATAGTTGGTGTGATAGACATGCAACTTTCTAAAAAAAGTACTGCGTGAGGTAAATAACAATGCTGCGAGATCTTCAGCTTTTAACGGTTGATGAAGATGGCTATGAATCAAACTGAGCACTCTAAATATCCAATATTTTTTAACCCTAAAAAAATCTTTAAATTGTGATTCTGCCTGTTGTTTTAATTGCAAAAATTCAGATGAGCTATTAGAACTTACAGCTTGTCCAATGTTTGAGCTATGTTTAGGATCATGGATAATAAGTTGTGTTTCAGGTTGATTCCATGACATTGAACAGGGTAGAAAATGGAGTTGTTTGGCATGGCTCGGTATTGAAAACTCAAAATGGAGCTGTAAGTTCTCAATATCAAACAATTGGCTAAGCAGTCGAATGAGTAAGATGCTGATGACTTCCTGACTATATTGATAAATGTCCCCTAGAGGGATCATTTTACGATAGCGAATCACAAAATAATCTTGATCCTTTTCAACCTTAAACCATAATGCAGGATCAATTAGCACGCTATATCTTTCCAATACATAGAGTGCATCCTTGAGTGTTGGACAGTGTTGTAATAATTGACCAATAAGGCCTAAATCCTTTAATTGAATATGCTGTCCGACTTTGATGGACAATTGATTTAAATCAAGTGCTGAAAGGCAATTTCCCACCAAAATACTCATTTCCGAATAGGTCAATTTAAAATGAGGATCACGTAATTGCTGTATGCATAATTCTAATTGTGCAAAAATCACATCCTCAGAAATATGCTCTTGCAGACATAACTCTACGATCGCCCGAGGAATATAACTCGGTAAGAACGATTCATGAAAATCAATGTGCATCTTTAGACCTCTTCTGATTGAACCAAACGGTGTTCATGGCTGAGAGGTTCTAAGCGTTGAATGAGTAGACCAAAAATAAAAGAAAATACATACATAAACAGTGAATACACTGCCGCAGGCATTGCAATGGTGGTATTCATCAGCACAGTCAGTGCAATGGTCATTGCCAAAGTGCTGTTATGTAAGCCAATTTCAAAGGCGCAAGCACGGGCTTGGTAGCTATTAATCTTAAACAAACGAGGGACAAAATAACCCACAGCCAAACTAGAAAAACAAAATAAAGCACTGGCAATACCGACTTGTTCTAGATAATTAGTAAGGTTTTGACGCTCTAAGAAAATCGCACCAGAGACGATCAAGATCAGAAAAATCACTGAGAAAATTTTTACAGGTTTTTCTAATTTGTGCGCAATATTGGGAGAAAGGTGTCGAATGCACATACCAATAATGACAGGCACAATAATAATCAGAAACACTTGGATGATTTTACTGAATTGTAAGCCCAGTACTTGATGATTCTCTGAAAAGAATGCAATTGCAAAATTGGCAATCAAAGGCAGTGTAAAAGCAGCCAAGACTGAGTTGATGGCTGTTAAAGAAATATTAAGTGCAACATCACCTTTGAATAAATGGCTATATAGATTCGCTGTTGGCCCACCAGGTGTCGCAGAAAGTAGCATTAAACCAATGGCTAGCAATGGGGGAAGTTTTAATACATGACAAATGGTAAAGGCGATGCCAACCAAGAGTACCAATTGACAAAATAAGGCCACTAAAATGGCTTTAGGATGTTTGCTGACACGTAAAAAGTCTTTAGGTGTTAATTCTAAGCCTAAACCGACCATAATAATTGCCAATGCTGCTGGCAAAAGAACGGTAATAATACTGAGCTGTCCCATGCGTTTATCCTAACTGGGATACAGCAAACGCAATCCTTGCGAGTTGAACAGTCATGATGGACTGTTTTCGTGATTATTCGATTTTACTCATTTCGATGCTAAGTAATTGGACGAATAATAGATTGTACGCCTTGCTGAATCACTTCATGCTGAATAGTGCTTTGCAATCAAAATTAATGTTTAGGCAAAGCACTAAAAAAGAAGAAAAATAAATACGGTTTATAAATTTCTCGCTATTCATCACAGTGAATGACTTATCCACAAATGTATTGAGCAGTACCCATTTTTCTTTCCAAATCTGTTGCTGAATTTTTGATTGTGAATTCAGTATTAAATACATTAACGCAAGTTTAATTGCGTTAGCAATAGGTTGTGCTATATTTAATGCAAGTTTTGTTGCTTTAAATGGTTGGAGATATGAGTAATGTCGACAAGGTGCCTACTGCACTGATCGTAGAAGGCGGTGGTTTACGTGGGATATTTTCAGCAGGTGTGCTAGATGCTTTTATTGAAAATAACTTCTATCCCTTTGAAATTTATATCGGTGTTTCTTCAGGATCGGGTGTTATTGCCAGTTATTTATCAGGAAAATTAGGACGAATGTCAGCAGTTTTTTCTGATTATGCACGGCGACCACAAAGTATATCTATTGTTCGCTTTCTAAGTGGTGGTCATTTGATGGATTTGGATTGGCTATGGGAGATTACACTCAAAGAGTTACCGCTTGATTATGACGTGATTTTTGAACGAAAGTCGAAGTTTCTGATTGGCTTAACCTCTGTTACAGCGGGGGGCGCAGTATATATGCAACCAACACCTGAAAATTTTATTGATTTGGTAAAAGCGTCCTGTGCTATTCCAATGGTTTATCGAAATTTTCCTTTGATTGATACTCAGCCGATGGTTGATGGGAGTATTGCGGATTCACTTCCAGTACAAGCAGCGATTGCACAAGGTGCTCAGCGAATTATGGTGATTCGATCTCGACATCAGCATTATCAGAAAACATGGAATCCCATCACACATCTCGTGGCTGCCTATGCTTTACGAAAAAGCCCAGCACTCAAAGCGACTTTCGCACAACGTACCACTCGCTATAATCAAACTCTTGCACTCATGCGAAACCCGCCATTGGGTGTGGAAATCCTAGAAATATGTCCACCAAAGGCATACAAAGCCAGTCTATTTGGGCGAAGTGCCATACATTTGAAACATGGTTATGCGCTTGGATTAAAAGCAGGTCATCAGGCAATGGCACAATGGAAAAATCGTGTGTAGTCATCATGACAAATCGTTTTTTTACAACCTATTTCACATGCTTAGGTTGAATTAATATGATGAATATCAAATTCTTATGGTATTTTATTTAAATGTTAATCTAAGACTTTAAATAAATCCCGATCACGTAAAATCGACTGTACACGCTGCTGAATCATTTCATCGCTGATTGGTCGCTGTAATAAAAAATAATGGGTCAGTAGAGGTCCAACGACCTCTGAAAAAACGCGATATTGATCATATTTTTTTGGCCATTCACCACGTTCTATCGCATGTTCAAAAATACTTTGACCAATGCGGATCCTATCTTCCCAAAGTTGAAGATTGAGTGCTTTAAACTCAGGAACAGTATGGGCCGTAAATCCAAGAAAAATCAGTGTACTTCCAATCGGTGTTTGAATGAGCTGCACGATGGAACGCATATTGTGTTCTAAATCTTTTGCCAAACTTCCAGAATTAATCGTGGTGAGCTTTGAATTTGCAAACTCGGAAATCGTATCCAAAATTAATTCTTCACGTGTCGGCCAGCGGCGATAAATTGTAGTTTCATGTACTTCAGCACGTTTTGCCACAGCAGCAATACTAAACGCCAAATACCCATTTTCACTGAGTTCTAATAACGCTTGTTCCAGTACCGTATTTCTGACTCGGGCACTACGTCCTCCTGTACGGCGTTTCACTTCAGGTTGCTCAGTTTCTTTCTTTGATTCAGTCATCGCAAATAATTTTCCAGCATGGTTTGCTCTATAAGTTCAATATCTTAAAGCAAAAATCCTCATTTTCCGTATTCATTATGAATCTGGTACGAAATAAATTAACGCAAGTATACTTGCATTAATAGTGTTTTTTGCTATATTTAATGCAAGTTTTATTGCTTTAATGAGTTTCACAAGACATGAGGTAGCTGAAAAATGGCAATTGGATACAAACAAAAACCGCAAGGTGTATTAGAAAAACTCTATCGCTTTGTGTCAGAGCAAGGATCGAAGCTCACCCCAAATACCGATGATGTCTTGTTGAAAGATGCGCAAGACGGTTTTCGTAAAGCACAACGTATCGCATATGACTGTGTGACCGAAGTTGGGAAAAAACTGCATCATGGAATGACTGAAATCGAAGCAGCTGATTTGCTCGATCAGTATCTAAAAGCCGCTGGCTGTGACCGTTATATTCATCGACCTTTTGCTTGGTTTGGCGAGCATACTCGTTTTGATCCTTATCAAGGCTATGGTGAATATCATCCTAGTGATAAGCAGTTGAAGCAGGGCGATGTGGTGATTTTAGATGTTTCACCTGTGGTGAATGGTTACACCGCTGACGTCGGCTATACCACGAGCTTAGAACCGCATGAAGAATTAAAGCAGGCACAAGATTTTCTATTGAATTTGCGAGCAGATTTGCCTCGTATGTTTGAATCTAGCATGACACCAAAAGAAATTTGGGCGGCAGTTGATCGCAAAATTGCAGATGAAGGCTATGACAATATCCATGCGAAATATCCATTCTGCGTATTAGGGCATCGTGTATTCAAGATAAAAAAACAAGCAGCTAAAGCCAAGCGTATTCAAGTCGGTTCTATGGGCTGGTTTTCAGTTGAAACCAATTTGAAATTTTTAAAAACTGGATTCAATGCTGCTTTATCCCCTGAAAATGTAGGCTCAAAAATAGGCTTATGGGCAATTGAGCCACATATCGGTTGGGCAGGTGCAGGCGCTAAGTTTGAAGAAATTTTAGTGGTCGATCATCAGGGTGCACGTTGGTTAGATGATGATGTACCGCATATGCAATCGAACAATCACGTCGTTAAGCAGATAAAAAAGCAAGCAGATAGGCAAACAACGAAAGGAGAGCACTAAGATGACCACGGCTTTAATTACAGGTGCATCGAATGGGATTGGACTAGAAATTGCCAAGCGACTTGCGAAACAAGATATCAATTTGGTTCTGGTGGCACGGAGTGCTGAGAAGCTTAAACAAATAGCTGAAGAACTCACACAGTCTTTTCAAATTAAATGCATTGCTATGCCATTGGATTTAACGCAAACCAATGCTGTTGAAACACTATACCAGTCACTTGAACATACAGAAATTGATTTATTAATCAATAATGCAGGTTGTGGTGATTTCGGATTATTTCATGATGTGGATTGGCAGAAATACCAACAAACCATCAATCTGAACATGACCGTACTGACTGAAATGACACATCGCTTTTTACCGCAGATGATTGCACGTAATCACGGACAAGTTGTCAATATTGCCTCTACCGCAGCATTTCAACCTCTACCGTGGATGGCGGTTTATGCAGCGACTAAGTCTTATGTTCTCAGTCTGAGTGAAGCTTTGGCATATGAGCTGAAAGATAGTCAAATCAAAGTATTAGCAATCTGCCCAGGTGCAACCGATACAGGTTTTGCTTCAGCTGCTGAAGGTGGTCAGTCTAATAATTTTACCGATAGCAATATGTCAACGGTGAGTGATGTCGCTGATTTTGCTGTGCAAAAAATTTTAGAAGGACAAGGTGGTGTGGCAGTGCATGGGTTGAAGAATAAAGTGATGTCGATTCTTGCCCCAATGTCACCCAAAGCTGTCGTACTGCATATGGCAGCTAGTGTTATGAAACCTTTCTGATTTTTTTAATCTTCTTATTCATATTTTTAAATATAGGTGTCGTTATGATTCGCGTGACTCCAATCCAAACAGGTACAGTTTCAATCCGTCCACATCATCATTGTGGTGAAGAAGGTAAAGGGCCAATTCGACGTAAAATTGATATGTTGATGGATAAAGACTGGGTTGAAGATCTGCCAATTTTTACTTATCTGATTGAGCATCCAGAAGGGAATTTTTTAGTTGATAGCGGTGATACTGCTGAAAACTCAGCACAGGACTTTTTACCAAGTTGGCATCCATTTTTTAAACATGGTGTGGTGGTAAAAGTTGCACCAGGTGAAGAGGTCGGGGATCAACTCTGGAAGATGGGTTTAAATCCAAATAAAGATATCAAAGCTTTAGTATTGACTCACATGCATCACGATCATGCAGGTGGTTTACATCATTTTCCGCATATCCCAATTATTGTGACACGTGAAAATTATGAATTGGCTTCGAGCTTTAAAGGGAGAATCTTTGGTTGTTTACCTCAGTATTTTCCACGTTGGTTCAATCCTCAATTAATTGAGTTCAACAATGAGCCCTTTGGTCCATTTGCACAAAGTTTTTATCTGACTAAGGATAAAAATGTGATTTGTGTACCTACCCCAGGTCATATGCGCGGACATATGTCGATTATTGTTAAATCACCTGATATGACCTATATCATTGCGGGCGATGCGACCTATGATGAGCGTTTTTTACTTGAAGAATTGGTGGATGGTGTGACTTATAATGTTGACTTATCAAAACAAACATTAAGAAAATTCAAAGAGTTGGGGCGTGAACAGCCAACGCTTTTACTTCCTGCACATGACTTAAATGTAAGAGAGCGTTTGGAAAAACAACTGATACTTCCATGTGATTCGCTGATTATTTAAATTGAGTGAAATAGCCAACATAAATTTGGCGATGACATAACCTTGAAATAAAATGTGTTTATTTCAAGGTTCAGTGATATGAAGTTAACTTTAAGTACTCATGTTCGTGTCTATAGTAAACTGCAGTTTTTATAAGGTATCCCGAGCTACAACTGAATTGACCAGCTTTTGACGTTTGTCTTTATATTTGAAGATAAATCCAACTGCAAAAGCAAAGAAAATCATAATCACTGAATACACTGCAGCAGGGATGGCAATAGTGGTACTGCCGAGTACCGAGATCGCAATAGTTAAAGCGACTGCGCTGTTATGAATACCAATTTCAAAAGCACATGCTCGAGCTTCTGCTTCATTCATCTTAAATATTTTAGGAATAAAATAGCCGATGGTTAAGCTGATCGCACAGAATAGTGCACAGACTAATCCAACATCAGCAAAATAGCTGGCGATATTTGCCTTTTCTTTGAGTAATGCACCAATACAGATGACCACGAGAAACGTCACCGAAAAGTATTTTACGAAACTTTCCATTTTTTTGGCGAAATGTGGTTTTTTTGCACGAATAATCATACCGATAACCAAAGGCAGTAAAATCAGTAGAAAAACTTGGATCAGTTTATCTAGTTGAATTCCGACAGTGGTGTCATCTTGCATAAAATAGGTCAGTGATAAGGTTGCAACTATAGGTAAAGTAAAGGCTGCAATAACCGAATTAAAACCAGTCAGTGTGATATTCAGTGCAATATCACCTTTGAAGAGATAGCTGAATAAATTGGCAGTACTCCCGCCAGGTGAGGCTGCTAAAATCATCAGACCAACAGCGAGTAGTGGTTTGAGTTGAAAAAGTTTGGCTAGACAAAAGGCAATCGTAATAAGAAGTACCAGCTGGCAAAACAGTGCAATGAGTACATTTTTAGGGTTGTTTTTAACACGTTTAAAGTCTTGTAGCGTGACTTCAAAACCCAAGCCCATCATGATAATAATCAGGGCAATCGGCATACCGATGCTGATAAATGCTGAATCCATAGCAAGCTTCCTTCATAGCGCGTGTTATTCAATTTTGAGTGTCTAAGGGATGGAATCGTTTACAGCGTTGCTGAGCAATTTTTTTAAAATGAATATTTTTTTGCTGTGTTACGACGCTTTTCTTAAACACGTTCGATCACACTTAATATCAAGCAGTCGAGGAAAATACTTTGGTAGAAAAGTGCCAAAAAAATGTACAAACGTGACAATTTTGCTATGATGAATATTGCCTATAGTGATCAATATATAAATGAAAAAATTGAAATAATTATTCTATAGGTCGGAGTTAAAAATGGATTTTGACGACAAGAGCATGTCTGCTCCAATTATTCCTGTACATTTGCCTGCTGCATTTGTGCGTATGACTATGTCACGCGGCTTTTCAGCCACAGCTATCTTAGAACATTCAGGTATACATATTGATGATCTGGAGTCTATAGATACGTATTTCACCTTAAAACAAATTGCAGTCATTGTTCAAAACGCACTCAATTTAACCAATGATCCAGCGATTTCTGTCTCATTTAGTCAGCATATTCGGTTATCACATTTTGGTTCTTTTGGTATCGCACTGATGTCAGCACCGACCTTAAAAGATGCCTTTTTAGTATGTAATCGTTTTAGTACATTGATAGATCCAACAATACATTTCTCGTATGAAATTAAAGACCGAATGGTCTGCATTCGTTTTGGGAAGCAGATTCCACTTGGCTTAACCTATTACTATACGCAAGAAGCACTTTGTCTTTCAATCATTCGGATTTTAGGGGATTTATTAGAACATGAATTGCCACAGCTCAAGATTGAACTCGATTATGAAAAACCTAAATATGCTGAAAAGTTTAGTTTCTTAAATGCTCCAATTAGTTGGAATAAGCAGCACTGTGCCATTTATTTTAATGTCAATGTGCTTGATGAGAAGCTTCCATGTGCTGACTTTCCTGCCTTTCAAAAGGCTATAAAGATGTGTGAAGCAGAGCAAAATCTATTTAAACAACACGGGGAAAACTGGCTGATTAAATTAAAACTGTTGGTTTTACAAAATTTACAGCAGCCTTTGACAGCTGAAGAAATGGCAGAACGGCTGCATTTATCTAGACGGACTTTCTTTAGAAAGTTAGCTGAGCATGATACGACTTATGATGCATTGGTGTCAGCTTCGCGTGCTGAAGTGGCAAAGGATTATTTACTCCATAAAAAAATCACACTCATCGAGCTGTCCAATCATTTAGGCTATAACGATGTATCGAACTTTACCAAGGCGTTTAAGCGTTGGTTTGGTATGCCACCGAAGCAATGGCAACAGGCTCAGTTACAGCGTTTAAAAGCGACTTAGTTTAAAAAAAAGCGATCAAGTGATCGCTTTTTTATAATCATGTTATGGCTATGTTTTATAACAAAGGTTGAAGTTAATTCATCCAGTTTTTGATATAAAAGTAGTCCATTTCAATAGACTGACAGTATTTATGTGCTTAAAAACGGTAACCTATTTTTAAGCCATAACCCCATGCATCATTGTCTTTATAAATTGCATCATAATTGTCTGTACCAAAATCAAAACCTGACTGTGCTTTGGCATCTCCAAGCATAAAATATTTTAAACCCAAAGAAATATCATAATTGGGTGCAGGTGCATATTTTGCACCTAGTCCAATACTCCAATATCCCTCAGTTGGACCTAGTGTTGTCACAGGGTTACCCGCGCCACTGTCCCAGCCGAGTGAGACAGAACCTGACCAATGGGTATTAAATTTACGCCCTATACCAATATTGGCTGCGTATTGGTCATCACTATATCCCGCAAGATCAACAGCTTTTCCTGTGAGTTGCGTGGTGAGCTGTGCAAGACGTTCAGGGGAAATTCGAAACTTCGACCATTCCACCCAGCGAAAATTGGCGAAAGCGACTGTATCTTGCATAATGCCAGATTGCAGATCAATATTCACAGACTGCGGTGTGGTGACGGTTGACTCCAATGTTGTTGTACCCAAATTGACATAACCCAGAGCTGGATTGGTCGGATTTAAAATCTGTACAGATTCAGTCATGTCAATGTCATGATCAATTTCAGAACGATAGGTCACCGCAGCCTGTAAGGCAATTTCAGGAATACTGTAAGCAAAACCTGCGAGCCAGCCTACACCATCTGTTTCTGGTGCATTCATGTCATATTTAATCCAGTTATAACCGGCACCTCTTAAACGACTATTGCCTTTGGTGGTTTGCAGTACAGGTCCTGCATAGACGTTGAAGTGTTCATTGGGTTGATAGCCGAGAATCGTACTTAAACTTTGTGTGACTACTTCAGATTCAGATTTTTCAGTGCCTTGAGTGTATGCTGGATAGTCTTTAATAGGGTAGCCTGCGTCTGCACCAAATGGATGGTCATATAAAAAGCCTATAGAAAAATGGTCTGTTAATTGGAATTTTAACGCTGCACTAGGGAATGCGTAACTATTTGCAATATCACCAGTTTCCATATTGGCTGCTGTCGTTAACCCCCCTTTACTAAAATCAGGTTTAATTTTTCCAGAAACATTTGGATCAAGTACGGAATAACCTGCTTCAAAATAATTACCTTTTTGTAAGAAGGGTAAAATAGACTGACCCGAACGATCTATTGCTGCGGCATATAGCTGCCCTGTAGATAAGTAAATGATTGAAAATGCAATGATGCGTATTTTCATTTTAAAATCCTTTTGTACTGTTGTTTGAACTGAGCATCTGTGCTCTGTACGTCTATTTTTATTAAATTTAAGGATTGAAAATGGTATAAATGTGCCAATCTTTTGGTGAATTGGTGTCATCTCATCGGCTAGAGCAAATCATTGCTTCTATTTAGAAAAGCCAAATATGAGAGAAGTAAAATATGAGAAAAGAGAAACATTAGAAAAACGAGATATTAGAAAAATGAAATAGCATGGACGGATACAACAAAGCCTATGTGTTGAAGACATAGGCTTTATGGTTATTGCACGATTGAGGTGGTGAGCAGTAGTACATTAGTTGCCATTTATTTGATAACGTTCGAGTTCTACAGGATCATGTGCACAGAAAAATTCAATCTCATCACCATGTTGTGCTTTAAGTGTTTTGAGTTTCTCTAAGCTATTGTGTCGTGCTTGGGGTATGGCTTGTACCATCCGCTCAAAAAACTTGAGCCCTGTCGGCATATGGTCAGTTTTATCCAATTGACTGTGATGATAATAGGCATCACCACAATGCAATAACCATTTGCCTGAGTCTTGTGGCACGGCTATGCCAACATGACCTTTGGTATGCCCAATAAGCGGGATGATAAAGATATTGAGCTTGAGCGTCTCCTCTAATGAAATCGCATCCAGTCCAAACCATTGACTATTGGTTTGCTTATAGACTTGCCAGTTGGGTGTAGGCTTAAATTGATTGAACCTAAAGCGTAATTTGTCTTTCCATGTGGGTTGGGTAATTTGCTCAAGTTCAGGCTGATAGACATGGACTTTGGCTTGAGGAAAATCGGAAAATCCACCTGCATGATCCAAATCTAAATGGGTTGGAAATAAGTCAGTTACATCGGCAGGGTCATAGTCAAGCTGTTTGATTTGTTCAAATGCAGTTTCTTGTGGATCGAGTTTCGGTTTAAAACTTTTCTGAAAGGTTTTTCCAAGACGTTGGTCACGATGTTGGATGTCTTGTAAGCCGATCCCTGTATCAACCATCATCAAACGGTTGTCATGTTCGATCAATAGGCAATGACAAACCAATTTACCCGGTTCGGTATATGAGCCTTGTCCATTGATCAGTTTGGCGCATAGTGGACACATTGTCCCACAATTTAAATGATGTATTTTCATGCTGTTCTCGTAGCTGGTTTTTTCATGAGCAGGCTTTTTATAGATGATTTTCTCACAGATGGACTTTTCATGTCGTGAATTTAAACCTAAAGGGATCAATAGGTTTTTTCAAAACACGTCATATTCAGAGGAAATGACGCGTGATGGAATAATTACAGCGTCAGCACAATTTTCCCAAAATGCTGATTTTTCTTCATTTTGTCGAAGGCATCATTAAACTGCTCAAATGGATACACCGCATCAATCGGCATCTTGATTTGACCTTCTGCCAAAGCGGGAATGAGAGCATCTTTCGCTTTCTGGATGACTTCTGCAATTTCATCTGGATTACGTGTACGGAAACTCACACCTTTGTAATTGATCCGACGCATTGAATGCTGATCAAAATCCACTTCACCTGTTTCACCCGCCATACGTCCGACATTGACAATGGTTCCAGCGATCTTTGTAACGGACATGGTGGCGTTAAATAAAGGGCCTGCCAAAAAGTCGATCACCAGATCTGCACCTTTGCGTTTGGTGAGTTTGAGTACCTGTTTGGCCCAGTCCTCATCTTTGGTATTTACTGTTGCATCAGCACCAAATTCAGCCAGTTTTTCAAGCTTATCAGGTGTGGTTGATGTACCAATCACTTGTTTTGCACCTAAATACTTAGCCACTTGCATTGCCATCAAACCCACAGCCGAGCTTGCACCGACAACGAGTACATGATCATCTGCTTGCAACTGTCCATTGGTCACAATGGCATCATGCGTGGTTTGTAAGGCAACAGGTAAAGTGGCTGCTTGCTCAAAACTCAGATTATCGGGAATGGGATAAATCCATGCTGCATTGGCTAAAGTATATTCAGAAAATGCACCAGGGCCTGCACCCATGACACGGTCACCGACTTGCCATGGTTGAACCGCTTCACCCACTTCAACGATCTCGCCAGCCCATTCTACACCAACAGGAAAGCCGAGTCCGCCGACAAAGCCATGTGTTGCACCCGTTAACATATTCAAATCTGCCCGATTCAGCGCGCAGGCTTTGATTTGAACTAAAACAT
This sequence comes from Acinetobacter sp. WCHAc060042, assembly GCF_003231195.1. Taxonomy (NCBI): domain Bacteria; kingdom Pseudomonadati; phylum Pseudomonadota; class Gammaproteobacteria; order Moraxellales; family Moraxellaceae; genus Acinetobacter; species Acinetobacter sp. WCHAc060042. Next base: position 52,807 of record NZ_QKVN01000021.1, on the reverse strand, counting down.
GATTTGGCATGACTTGAGGTTTTTCTAACTCACCTAAAACTGCGCCGTGTTCACCTGATAATATGGATTTCATCATAGACCTCGAACTATAGAGCTGGGATTTAAAGTTTACGAATCGGTTTACTGCCGTTCCAGCCGATGGATGCCTTTTTGATATAGTCAAATATCTGTTTTTTACTGCCTGCCAACTCAGAAATTTCTAATGCAGTACCGATGACATGTTCAGTATCAAAATACGCCATTCGACCTTGTGGACCACCAATTTGACCTTCGTGCACAACGCTAAAGCCTTGATCCTGAAGGTGTTGATACATGGCATCATAGTCTTCGGTCCAATATGCAATATGTTGAAAGCCTTCACGACCTGAATTTAAGAAATCCTGATACATCGACGGTACATCATTGGTTTGCTGGATCAACTCGATCTGTACATCGCCTGAATTGGCCAGTGCAACTTTCATTTCAATATCATGCGGTTGACCTTTGTATTTGAAATTGTCCAACATGGCATTTTCCACATAGAACCAAGGGCCAACGCCCAACTTGATCCATTCATCCATGGCTTTTTCGATGTCTTTGACGATGTAACCGTTTTGGCAAACTGGGCCTAAATCTTTACTCATGGGAATTTCCTTTTCTAAATTGAATTGAATCGGGCAAATGTATTTGCCCTTAACAGACTAAATTCGAGTTTTAAGCCAGTTTTGATGCATCAAAATAATCGCTAATTTCTTTCGCCAACATGATGTCGCCATCAATTTTGAGTTTGCCACTCATAAAGGCCATTGCACCTGCAATTTTGCCAGTGATCAATTCAATGAACACCTCATCACTGGTGGTCAGTACAACATCGGCATTAGCATTTTCACCTTGCTGAATGTCACAAGTGCCATCATTAATTTGAATCACGTAAGGGGCAGAAAGCTGTAGCTGCAGAATGCATTCAACACCATCCGTATTTTCTGGGTTTAATGCAGTTGGCAGTTGATTTAAGATGAAATCATTGATATTCATGGTCTAATCCTTTAATGAATGATGTAAAAGAGTTTAGGTTTGTATTTAGACTCATCTTCAAATGTATGTTCATCGTTTGGATTTAAAGTTGAGTGCTGAGCTGACTATAGGGCACAATGCAAAAAGGGTATTGACGTGAAATGGAATTCATTGACCTGAGATTTTGAAATGATGTCTCAGTCGAGATATGGATATGTAGGAAAATGATGCAAGATATTGATCCTGTACAGAAAAAGCATAGTGTTGCCGTGCACTATATGCGATTGCTTTTCGACTATTTACAGCGAAAAAATTATCCTGTATCGAAGTTTTTAGCGGAAATTAATCTCGCACCTGATCTGTTTGATCGACCCAATGATCGTGTCGATTTTCAGACCTTCAATCAGGCCTGTCATTTATTACAAGACAAATTTAAACAGCCTAACCTTGGAATTACGCTCGGGCAGTTGGTGACGACAGGACACTTAGGCCCACACGGTTTTGCACTCATGACTTGTGCAAATGCACGTGAAGTCATGCAACAAAATATCCACTATTCTGCGCTCACTATTGATGCGGGCAGCAATATTTTTGAACGGCATGGAAAAGAATATATCCGCTACTGGAAAAGTAATTTGTCAGGTGATCAGCCTTTGGGAAAACTGCAAGATGAATTACATCAAGCTTCTTATGTGACTTTATCTCGTCAGTTATTTAATCGGCAGGATTTGAGCCCACTTTGGGTCTCTTTTCAGCATGAACAGCCTGAAGATATCAGTGAATATACTGCGCTGTTTCGTTGCCCACTAATTTTTAATGCCAAAGATACAGCAATTGGTTTTCATGAGGACTTTTTAGATTATCCATTACCAAGCTCGAATGAGTCGGTGCATCTGGTCATGAGTGATTTGAGACAACAACTTTTAAAGCAATTGGGCAATCACCTCGAACCCTCTTTGTTAGCAGTTGCACGTAAAGCGATTATTGAATCGTTTCAGCTAGGTGGCTTGACCTTTGAAGAGCTGGCACAGCAGACAGATTTTACCGTGGATGAACTCAAAATAGAGATGCTTCGGCATAATCTGAACTTTAGGCATTTTGTCGATGAAATCCGTCAAAGCCTTGCGATGAGCTATGTGAGAAACCCACAACTCAGTTTAGTGGAGATTGCCTTCTTAATAGGTTTTTCAGAACAAAGTGCTTTCCAGCGCGCCTTTAAACGTTGGACAGGAAAAACCCCAAAAGAATACCGAAGTTTTAATACATAATACATCTGAGAATAAAAAAAATCGCTTGAAGCTCAAGGGTCTTCAAACGATATAAAAAGCATAAGCGAGATAAAAAATAAATGATTAAATCACTAATGTCCCAAATTGAAGTGCACCTAAAGTTTCCGTTTGTTTGAGCCCAGGGAAAAGCCAATAGGGCGTAGATTCACTGCTACATGCACAACTTGGAAATGCAGGATTACTTTTTAATGGGCCTGCGATGGTTTTTTCCATGACCATGGAAATATATTGATCATTACTGCCTTCTTGGGTGTTTCCATTCAGAATCACTTCTACACCTGTGCTTTTGGCATAGTCTCGAATCGCTTTGATTTTTGAACTTTTCGGCTCATAAGCATCTAAACTGATGCCATTTTCAGAAGAAACAAAAATCTGCTGATCGACTTTTGCAACCAAAGAATGATTACCTTCAGTATGGCCTGGCGTATGAACCAAGGCTAAACCTTCGCCCAAAGCTATACTTTTCTTAAATGTAATGACTTTATTTGCATCAATTCCTTCAACGGCATTTGGACAATACCAGTCCGATTGCACAGGAAGTAAGCCTTGAACACAGTGCCATTCTTTTTCATGCACCAGTAATTTTGCATTTGGGAAATAGGCAGGCTGATCCTTTGTGCCGAGCCATTTTCGAAGTTCTTGGGTGTGCAAATGGTCATAACTAATATAATCCACTTGTTCAGGCTTAATTTTGAGTCTTTCTAGCGTTTGCTCAACAGAGGTGTATTGTGGGGCAAAGACTTTTGAGGCACTTTCGGGTAATGAACCTGCAAGTCGTTCAAAAAATGGCGTTTTACGATTATTCACTACATCGGTAGGTGAGAACAATAAAACTCTCAGTTGCCCATGAAAGTCTTTGTATTGAATCACGAACAAACGGTTGAGCAAATGTAAAAAAGGGAAGGTCAAAGACTTTTGTGCAAACACACCAGTGTAACCATACCAAGTCGGATAAGGTGCTCGAACCAAATCAATACTTTGATAATATTGCACATCTGCTTGTTGCATGAGTTTTTGTCGAAACTTTAACGATGCTGTTCTGACATTTTCCAAGCGTTGTTTAGGCGAAGGCGCATTACGAGTACCATCAAAATCCGAAATTTCTTGCATGCCTAAGGGTTTGAATAGATCTGCCATCAATTTTATCCTTTATTCAATATTACAGTGATCTATGTATTATTAACGCTTCGCTTTCGTGACTTTGCTTAAGTCTTTCATGTCGTGTAGAAGACCCGATGCTGCTTTGTAGAACTGTAAAATACCTTTGGGTGATTTGAGGTTAAAGCCTTTAAAAAGCTGTTTGATAATGCTTAAAGTATCGAAATAAATACGTTCACACACCAATTCTTCACCTTCAAAAATAAAGAAAGCACACATACGCACACGGAACGAATTTCCTGTAGGAGGTACAGAACCTAAATAACCTTTGTGTGTACCTAATAGCCAAAATTCACAAATCACAGCATCTTCGGTATGACGTAGTGCGATTAACTCGTGATGTTGGTCGGGAAATGCTTTACGTGAGGTACGATGATAATTTAGTACATCATCACGACCATCATGTACCGCATCGGTTGCAATCAGTTCATAGTGAGGATGAGGGAAGGTGTGTAACACAGCATCAAAATCCTGTTTGACTTCATCGGCAAAGTGATCCAGTACCAGCTTTTCGCGAAAATCCATTAATTTTTGATCTAACATATTGACATCCATTCATATGGGCTAAGGTTAGTTTTCAATGTAATGAGATCTGCTCTATTGAGATGGTAGTGGCGTGTCATATTTATGGTGAATAAGTGCCAAATTTCATGAGGTGTTGAAGTGTTGCAAGGATCGAGCTACGCGATATAGGCAAAAGTCATTGTTTTAAAACATAAATAAAATATGCTTATACAGCATATAAATGACCAACTATAGAAAAGTTAAAAAATATTTGACTTCATTTTAAATTATATTAATAATTGAGTGAGTACTTAATTATTTTATTCTGTTGATATGGCACGTCCTTTAAGTGAAGAAAAACGTCAAGCGATTTTAGATGCAGCGACTAATTTGATTGCAGAGCAAGGTCTCAGCGTATCCACAGCAAAAATTGCGAAGCTAGCCAATGTCTCTGAAGGTACGATTTTTACGTATTTTCAAAATAAAGATGAGCTCATTAATCAGTTGTATCTGAGTCTCAAACAACAGTTACGCTCAGCGCTCATTTTGCCTGAACAGTCTGTTGAGTTACGTGAGCAGGTTCAAGTTGCTTGGCGAGCTTATATTTCTTGGGGATTATCTAATCCTCATGGACAGCAGGTTTTAGCCACATTAAGCTTATCTTCTATTGTGACAGATACAACCAGAGCGATAGGTAATGATGCTTTCTGTGATATCAGCATTGTTCTTAAAAATGCGATGGCAGAGGGAGCGTTAAGTCATCAGTCTCCTGATTATGTCGGCGCAATCATGGTGACGATGGCGAATACCACGATGGAATTTATGAAACTTGATGTAAACAATGCTGAAGCGTTATTACGCGATGGTTTTGCAGCATTTTGGCGAGTGATTGCATATCAGTAATTTTTTTAGATATTAAATGAGTAATTAATCACTCATTTAATATGAATTTAAAAGGCAATAAATTTATGAAACTTATTATTTTGGGTGCAACAGGCATGGTCGGGAAGAGTGTATTGCGTGAAGCCTTACAGAAAGATGATATCGAAGCCGTTCTGGTGGTTGGGCGGCAAAGCTGTGGCATCGAGCATGCAAAACTAAAAGAGTTGTTGCTAAAAGATTTATTCCAAGTGACTGAAATACAAAATGAACTTATAGGATACGACGCGTGTATTTGGGCGATCGGGACAAGTTCTGTGGGTAAAAATGAAGCTGAATATGCCAAAGTTACCGAAGAGCTTACTTTATTTTGGGCTGAAAACTTAGTCCGAATCAATCCTCAATTTTCATTTTGCTATTGCTCTGCGGGTGGTGCAGGTGGTCGTGGTATGTGGGCACGAGTACGTCAGCGTGTAGAACAAAAATTACAGAAGATGCCTTTTCAATATGCCGGCGCTGTACGTCCAGGTTTTATTCGAGCAGGAACAGGAATTTCGAGTAGAACACGAGCATATCAAATCGGTGTGGAGTTGATGAAACCTTTGAATCCTATTTTTCCGTATTTGGTTCGATATTGCCCGTGGTTATTTACGACGTCGGAGATATTGGGACAAGCCATGATTGGCATTGTACAAGGTCAAGCAGACCGTTTCATTCTTGAATCAAAAGACATCAACCAACTGGGACAACGTTTACTAAACAGTGCGGCTTAAAGCTTAATTTATATATTTTTATTTGGAGTTTCAAAAATGAAGCAAGATTTAACAGGCAAAATCATATTAGTAACAGGGGCGACCAATGGTATTGGCAAGGCAGCCACCACTGAATTTGCAAAACGTGGTGCATCCGTCACTTTAATTGGGCGAGATCAAAAGAAAACAGAACAGATTGTAAACGAGCTTAAAGCTTCGACTGGTCATTCTCATTTGGATTATATTCTTTGCGATTTAACAAAGTTAGCTGACATTCGTCGTGCAGCAGAAGAGTTTAAATCTAGACATGATCGCCTCGATGTATTGGTAAATAATGCAGGAGCGACATTTAAGAAACCAGTATTGGGTTCAGATGGTTATGAAATTACATTTGCATTAAATCATTTAGCCTATTTTCAAATGACTATGGCATTACTCGATTTAATTAGAAACACACCCAATGCACGTGTGGTCAGCACTTCAAGTTCTATGCAGGCACGAGGAAAGTTAGACCTTGCCCAAACCCCTTACAACACAGAAGTTTCTGGGCCAAGAGCATATGGAACTTCCAAACTGGCAAATATTTTATTTACTAAAGAATTACAACGAAAGCTTGAGGGAACTTCGGCCGTTGCCAACTGTTTTGAGCCTGGCATGGTCAATACAAGTTTTGGTGCATTTGGTACAGATCAAGGTTGGTTCATCAATTTAGTTTATAAATTAGCACAGCCGTTTGCAGTCACTCCTGAACAAGGGGCTGACTCTTTGATTTGGCTTGCAACATCTGCTGAGGCAGCATCGTTAAAAGGACAATATATTTCGAAACGCAAAATCGCTAAGCCTGCTAAGCAAGCATTAGATGACAAGCTTGCTACTGATCTATGGATTTTGAGTGAAGAACTCTGCGAAAAAGCCAAGTAATTTGAATTAAGAATCAAAGGGAGTCATGGTCATCATGCAATACATTCTTGTTATCGGAGTTCCATTACTCTTCGTTATTGGCATTGCTGTATCTGCAATTTATGTGGATGCTAGATTAAGAACATCATTCGGCCTAAACGCAAATAAGAAAACGGCGATGCTTGCTATCGCCGTCGTGACTATGCTGTTAATCATGATTATTTTAACTGCGACATCTGCAAGTAAAAATATGGGTTATTTTTATGTTGTCGGCGGTTATTTATTTACCTTTTATATTTTTTTATTACTGATGCTTGTATTTTTTCACCTTTTAAAATTAGTTAAATTTCCAAGTAATCAAATAACAGGAATATTGTCGATCGTTTTTGCAATCATCATCACGGTAATTGGTGCGATCAATGCACGTAGTTTTTCAATTACAAGCACTGAAATTAAGCTGAAAAATTTATCCAGCGATTTAAATGTTGTACAGCTTTCAGATATCCATTTGGGTCATCATCGTGGTGCTGATTATTTAAGTAAAATCGTGCAGGAAACCAATCAGCTCAAGCCAGATTTTATTTTAATTACAGGTGATTTTGTTGATGCTGATGTTGCTTTGACTGAAGATGAATTTAGACCATTAAAAAAATTGCAAGCCCCAGTTTATTATGTTGGAGGAAATCATGAAAATGAAATTGATACCACCAAGACTTTGCAACTCATTCATCAAAATGGGGTGAACATATTACACAACCAAAGTGTAGAGACGCATGGTGTTCAATTGATTGGTTTAAACTATATGAAAGCAGATGACAAAACCATTGATTTACATCCATCAAATCAAAAGCAAAGCATTCAGTCTGTCATGAATCAGCTTGATATTTCACAGCATCAGCCGACTATTTTGATGCATCATAGTCCTGTTGGGATTGAATATATTGCAGATAAAAAAATTGATTTCATGCTTGCAGGACATACACATGCAGGACAAGTTTTTCCAGCAACTTGGATTACAAAATATCTTTTTCCATTTAATCAAGGATTATATCGAATCAAGGATACTCAAATTTTCGTATCACAAGGTGCAGGAACGTTTATGCTACCTATTCGATTAGGGGCTAAAAATGAGATTAACTTTATTCAGTTAAAAGCTGAGTAAATGTCATAAATCAACATCATAAATTAATAAATCTCTAACGATATTAATGGTTAGAGATTTATAAATGAAACTGATTAGATTAACCCAGTCTTTTTGCTAATGAGATAGTCTTTTAAGCTCATTGGTAACTTACGAAGTAAATAATAATCGCGCAGTTTATTGGTATGGATTTCATATTGATATTCGGGTTTTTCTGCATCTAATATATCTACGATAGTATCTACCACAGCGATTGCAGGCAATCCAGTTTCAAAAGATTTTTTTGAACTGTCGTAAAAGCGTTGCATTGCTTTTCCATAGATTGGGTGTGATAAATGTTTTTTCACGTCTTGCAATATTTTTTCTGCCATAGGGGTTTGAATTTGTGCAGGCTCGACGACGGAAACCTTGATGCCTAATGGCTGAAATTCTAATTTCATCGCCGTCGATAATGATTCTAGTGCAAATTTACTGGCAGAATAAAACCCTGTAAATGGTAAAGTGCGTAGCCCACTTTGTGAGCTCATATTAATAATTTTAGATGGTTCTGAATTGTGAGATAAGAAAGGGAGCAGTGCTTGAGTCATGGCATGTACACCGACCACATTAACACCCAAAATATGTTCAAACTGCTTTTTACTTAATTCCATGAGTGGCCCATTATAAATCACGCCTGCAATATTGATTAAGGCATATAAGGGTTTTTGGTCTAGTAATTCAGACAATGCCTGTTTTACATTTTGTATATCATCTTGATTTAAAATATTCATGATGAATGGGTGGAAATTTTTGGGAATATTTTCTATTGAGTTTTTATACTCCTGTTCATTAAGTACCGTACCATACACGGTATAGCCTAATGCAGATAAGGTTTTTGCACATTGAAAGCCAATGCCAGACCCTGCACCTGTAATAAAAACGGCTTTATTTAAATTTTTCATGAGAAACTCCTTTTATCGTCATATTATAATTTATTATCTATTACAGATAAGAGATGGTAGTCAGTGCTATTGAGTATTTCAGTTGCGCCCAATTATCTTTGGTGTGAAATTTAAGATTTTGGATGATTGAGAAGACTGTTTTATCTATTCGTCAGTGGCTCTAATCCAAGTCTCTGTTCTACCTAAAAGACTAGATCCAATATAGCCCCGCATACTTAAGCGTCTGCCATTTTGAGTGACTTTGGCTTTACCTTTATATATTTTTCCATTTGTCACATCTAAGGCATAACCCTGAATATATTCACCATATTTTGTTGAGGGCTTTAAATCCCAAATTACTTTACTGCCTAGCAATGGTTTATTTTTAAAAGGTTCAGGGCATTTAGAACAAACTGAATTTTGACCTAAATTTTCATCTAATATCTTAATGTTTGTACCTGAAATGGTGCGATCTGATTCTTCTTTAAATTCTACGATTGCCTTTAATTTTCCTGTTCCTGACTCAAGAACCAACCATTTTCCAATAATAGGTTGCTCGGCAAATAGTGATGTAGAAAATAAAAAAATACAGGAAATGAGCATTTTAATGGACAAGTTGGAATTCATATTCATTCCTTGAATAATATAAAAAAATAGAATTGATTGGTTGTATTTTAAATTGATAACAGTCGTTAAAATTATTTTTAACGCTAATATATGCTTCTATCAAGGTTGCAAAATCTTTATTTGGCCTACCTTTAATGGGTTAATTTAGTTTTTGTTGTGATTTGTTAATGGTGAATGAGTGCCATTTTATATTGCATCTGTGCCAAAAAAGCATTGTTTCAGTATTCTGATATTGTCTATTTTTAATACTTGAATATCATTTCCTAATCATTTTAGGAGATAAAAATGAGTTCAAAAATTAAATTAAGGATTTTACATAGCGGTTCAACGATTGTGGATGGTTCTACTATTTTTGCCCCTGAAAAAATGCCGAAGTTTCCCAAATTGGCAATGTTGGGCATCATGCGAACGGATCGCGATAAACTTGAAATTCCTGTAACAGCCTATTTAATCGAACATCCGAAAGGAAAAATTCTGATTGATACTGGGTTTCATAAAGATGTTCGACTGCATCCAGTCAAGAATTTAACTCTGATTCATTATTTAGTGAATAAACCATTACAAAGTCGTGGGCAAGCAGTTGATGAAATGTTGGCAGAACTTGGGATTCAGCCTGAAAACCTTGACTACGTTATACTCACACATTTACATACTGACCATGCAGGGGGTGTTAAACAATTCAAGCATGCAAAAAAGATTTTGGTGAATGATCGAGAGTTGGCTTATGCACAGAAAAATAAACTCGAATTTGTGGCGAGTCTATGGGAAGGAGTTCCCTTAGAAACATTTAAATTTGATCGCTCAGATATCGGTCCTGCCAATGAATCTTATGATTTATTTGGAGATGGAACGATTCAGTTGGTTTACCTGCCCGGTCATACCCCTGGATTGACAGGTATACTCATTCAAAACAATGGCAAGTGCTTATTGTTAACCTCAGATTGCGGTTATGCCAGAAAATCTTGGGAGCAAATGATCTTGCCTGGGGTGATGGCTGATCGTGAAAATACCATCAAATCTCTCAAATGGATTCAACAATTATCTCAACAAAAGGATTGTATAGACTGTCTAGCAACTCATGAAATGGATTTAGACGCGATGATACTTGAGATTTAGAGAGAATATATTTGATTTAAAGTCTTAAAAAAATATGGATTTTTAGTATGTACTTTAAATTAAATTTCAGTAAATAGTCATAAGAAAATATACGAATAAATAAAATATAAAGGTGTTCTAATGATAATAGGATCATTAAAGCGAGAGCACCTTTAAGTGCTCTACTTTAGGATTTAGTTACAATACGATATTATTTTTGCGTTGATTGGAATATCTACTGTAGAAAAATATTGAGAGACCAATGATATATAAACACATTGAAAGTAAGAGCAAAGAAATCCCAGCAGCATAAAGTAGCCATGCTGCATAAATTACAGCGACTATTGCGATCAAGATATGTTTAGTTCGCCTATTTCTCCATGACTCTTTCAAATAAAAAGCTGAGACTAAAAAGTAGGGAAGTAAAATCATCACAGAAGAAATTAGTAATAACTGCGTATAGTTTTTATTGAAAAAATAAACAGAAATTAGTGCAATTTGTACAACTATTGATGTTAACCATAATGATGCAATTGGTACATTATTTTGATTCGTTTTTAAAAAGACCTGTGGGAATGCTTTATTTTTTGCTGCAAGAAAGGGAATTTCTGTGGCAAAAAGTGTCCAACTTAGATATGACGAACTGACTGAAATTATCAATCCTAAGGTAATAATAATAGTCCCAGGCAGCCCAATCAATTGCTCTAAAATAGTAGCCATTGATGGGTTATGCATATTGGCTATGTCCGCACGATTTGCCACACCATAGGACAATACCGTAACCAATACATAGAAACTTAATGCGAGTAATACTCCAAATACAGTAGCACGACCAATGTCATTTCTGTTTTTGGCGCGAGAAGATAAAACAACAGCACCTTCAATACCTGTAAAAACCCACAATGTAATTAGCATCAGATTTCTGACTTGTTCCCATACGGGCATCTGTAAAGAAAAATCAAAATAATTGGATGTGAATAAATCTAGCTTAAATGCAATATATGTGAAGACGATGAATATTAAAATAGGAACTGTTTTAGCGATGGTTGCAATTAAATTGACTACGGAAGCTTCTTTAATTCCTCTGCTAACTAACCAATGAACTAACCATACAAATATTGAAGAACCAATAAGTGCATAGATCGTGTTACCTTCACCAAAATAGACATGTTGGGGGCTGTCGGTAAACATACCTACGCCAGAGAATGCAATAACAACATAGCCAACAATGCCAATAGTCGTACACAACCAATAGCCCCATGCGGAGCAAAAACCGATAAGCTCACCGAAACCCTCACGTGCATAATTATAAATTCCGCCATCTAAATCTGGTCGTTGCCGAGTTAGATAGAGCAGTGCAAATGCAAGAAACAGGATTCCAATGCCCGTAATGAGCCAAGCAATAATTAAAGCTTGTCCATTGGCAACTAATGCCATATTTTGAGGCAAACTAAACACGCCAGAACCAACCATTGAGCTAAAAACAAGGGCTGTTAAGGACAGTAAGCCAATTTTAGATGTCGACATGAAAATTATTTACTATTTAAAAAATTTTGAAAGTTCTGCAATATGTTCTGGACCGATACCACAACAGCCACCCAATAGCGTTGCTCCAGCTTCTTGCCACTCCTGAGCAAATTTTAAATACAATGCTGGATTTAAATCGGCACGAACTTCATCTAAACCATCATTTGCAGTTGCTTCACTATTTTGTGGAGGAAAAGCATTCGCATAAGCACCAATTTCGACACCATTTGGTAACAAGGGTTTAATCGCAACGATTGCTTGGAGAATGACTTCAGGCTGGCAACAGTTAAAAAGTACAGCTTTGGCTCCTAGGCGTGTAATCGTGTCAGCAGCTTGTTGAATACTTTCACCTGATCTTAATCGTGGCTGTTCAAGTTGAACTTCATCTTGTAAGGTAAATGAAACCCAGAAATCACGTTGATCTTTAGGTAATAAAGCGTGAACAGTTTCAACTTCCTTTAAGCAAGATTGTGTTTCAGCTAACCAGAAATCCACATGCGGCGCTAGCGTTTCTATGATGGGTTTTGCAAGTTTTTCTGCTTCATTTTCCTGAAATAAATCAGCACGATATGAACCAAATAAAGGAGGGAGACATCCTGCAATTAAAACCTTTTTTCTGCTTTCTTCAACAGCTGTTTTGGCCTGCATAACAGCAATATTGACCAAATCTTTTACTTCAGCATCAAAGCGTTCTTGACCAATATGAAATGGAACGACAGCATAATTGTTTGTTGTAATGACTTCCGCACCAGCGCGGATAAAATCTAAATGAACCTCTTTAACAATTTCAGGTGCTTCAGTTAAAGCAAGTGCTGACCATTCAGGTTGTCTAAAGGGAGCACCTCTGCGAGCAAGTTCACGTCCAAAGCCGCCATCTAAAATTTTCATATCTTTAGTTTATCATTTAAAAGAGACAGCCATTATAGTTAACTAAGAAAGGGGATTATGGATTTAAAAGTAAATAAATTATATTTTTTTTGATTATAGTAAATTAAATTTTTTTATATATTTAAAATGTTTATAAATTATATTCTGCATATTTTTAATTGCTTAAAAACCAATCACCAACTTATAAGGAGCCTCATTCTAAAAATAATTCTTTTCGGAGCTATAGTCCACTGATGAACATGATTGATGTAATTATATTTTACATTAAATCAATACATTGTCATTTTATATCTTAGATAGATGTCAAAAAGGCAACAATTAAGATTAAACAAGAGCAATCGTTCAAAAATGACATATGGATGGTTATTTGTACTAGATATTGGTGGGTTGTATAAAAAAAGTACGATTATTTAATAAAATTGCGTCTTTTTTTTAGCTGGATCGTCTTATAAAGCTTAGAACATATTTTAAATTAGCGAAGTTTAATTTTTATTAAGCGCTGGATGACCCGACCAATGCCACAGTTTTTATATTGGAATTCCATAAAACCATTTGCTTTGACTGCTACAGTGCTAGCTGTTACAAGTTTGATGAACACACAAATTTATGCGGTGAGTGAAAATACAGCCAGTTATTATCAAGTTCAAACAGGTTCACTGACTCAAGCACTCAATAATGTTGCACAACAAGCCAATATCTCGGTGTTATTTGATCCTGCTAGAACCAATCTGTATCAAGTAAAAACCATTCAAGGAAAATATACCTTAGATCAACTTTTTGCACGTTTAATTCAAAATACACCATTCAAATTACAAAAATCAGTATCGGGCTACATATTGATTGAGATGCCTGATACGAAAAATTTGGCTGGAGTAGAATCTAAAAAAACAGATTTAAATCAATCTGTTTTATCAAATATGGCTCTGGATAATCAGATTTATCAAATGCCTGCTATCGTATTAGAAGCGGAAAAAGAAGATACAGTTAAATTTGGACAAAGTGTACTGAATCAAAAAGCAATTGACCGATACCAAGCCAATAATGTCGCACAATTATTAGATAATATGCCAAGTGTTGGTTCGGCTGGATCACCACGACCAGGTGGGCAGACGATCAATATTCTAGGGCGAGGTGGGGTTGCAGATGTGCCCATTACTCTCGATGACTCTGTTAAGAGTTTTGACAAATACCGACAGGGCTCAGTTTTTATTGAGCCTGAAATTTTAAAGAAAATAACAGTAGACAAAGGACCTCACAATGTTGAGGTTGGAAATGGTGGTTTTGGTGGCAAGGTGACATTGGAAACAAAAGATCCCAGTGATTTGCTCGGTGCAAATAAAAATGCAGGTGCTTTTGTAAAATATTCACGTTTTTCCAATAATAGCCAGAACACGTATACTGGCGCAGTTTACGGTAAAATGAAGAATGGTTTGGTTGATGGTTTGTTTTACTATACAAACCGAGACAGTGGTGATGTAAAACGTCCAGATGGCAGCAAATTTTTATATTCTGCACAAGAACAGGACACCTACTTAGCTAAACTCAACTTTTATCCAGCCGATGGACATAAAATTTCATTAAATGCCATGCGTAGCGGTCATGAGGGGTGGGAACCATTTGCTGCAATGCGTGACCAAGATGCAGTGCCGAGCCAAGCAGATATTGATAAATATGGTTATGATGAAGCATGGAAGCGTCGTTTAGTTTATCGAGACCAAAAGGATACCAGTTACTCAGCTGCGTACGAATTCAATCCAGAATTTAATCCCTTTATTAACTTTAAAGCAGTTGCTTCATACTCAAAAACTTTTCAGCATGATCAACGACTACCAAGCGTGAATGGCTCCGCTGCACTATTAGGTAATGAAAGTTGGGTCAACTATACAAATACAGCATTAAAAGTAAGTAATATCAGTGATATAAAATCAAAATATGGTGACCATAAATTAAAAATCGGTGCGCAATACCAGAAAATGGAACAAAATTCTTTGATTTTTGATAAGAGTAATGCATCTAAACCTGATTACAATTTTGGCTATTATGAACCCAATTATATGCCTGCTGGTGATCAACAGATGCTGAGTGCTTTTGTTGAGGACCAATATCAATTTAATAATATTATTATTACACCATCCTTGCGCTATGATCATATCGTAAATAATGGGAAACCAAACCGCGCATCAAGATATAACAATCCTCTTGCGGGACATGATTACTCAAGTAAAACCTATACAGGCTGGTCTCCTCGTTTGGCAATGTCTTGGGCTCAAACAGATCAACTTACTTGGTTTGCAAATGTCAGCAAAACATGGCGTGCGCCTCGGGTGGATGAGCAATATTATGTGCAGTCGGCAGCTACAAGCGTTCCCTCCACCAGCCTTTATTTACGCCCAGAAAAAATGCTTGCAGTACGTATTGGAAATGAAATGAATTTTGATGATCTGTTGAGTAACGATGACCATCTACAAGTTCGTTTAACCTATCACCACAACCGTGGCTCAGATGAAATATTTCGAAACCGCTCAACTTTTTGTCAAGCCCAAGCTGAAAACCAAGCCAATACTGGTTCTGGAAGCATAAGTGATTGTAATGGCAATTACCATCACGGCTTCTACCGAAATGTCACAGATTACACGATTCAAGCCTATGAAGCCGAATTGTTCTATAATCAACCGACTTGGTTTGCAGGGTTTACTTATTCATATATTCGAGGAGAACGTGATAACTCTCCAGTAAATCCATGGTTTGATGAAAAAACATGGATGACAGACATTCCGCCTAAAAAAGCAACCGCAACTTTGGGGGTAAATGTTCCAGAACATCATTTAACCATGGGGTGGAGGGGCATTTTCGTTGATGCACAGGACAGAAGCTTATCTGATAATGATAAGTCGATTGCAGCATCGTCTTTCTCTTTGCCCAAAACAAAAGGGTACTCACTGCATAGTGTATATGCAGATTGGCAGCCCCTTGGTGAGAAAGGGCCTGTATTAAATTTCTCGATAGATAATTTATTTAATCGTGATTACAAAATGTATCTTGGTGAATACATGACAGGTACAGGACGGGATTATAAGTTAAGTATTTCTCAGAAGTTCTGATTGATATCAACAGTATAGAAACCAACTGAAATCTTTTATATTTCTTCAATAGCCTTCAAAAGAAGGCTATTTTTAAGATAGATGCATGCGTATTGCATATTCTGGCATGTATCTTTTGGGGTAGCTATTTATGTAAATAAAGCGAATGACAAAACATAGTGATGGTATCTATACAATCCGATCCTTTTCCAGTAATTTTACTATGGTATGAAAAATGCTAAGAATAAAATGACTCAAAAAGGATGACCTATGAAAAAAACAGTTTCAGCTTTAACACTTAGTTTAAGCCTATTACTCCCATGCGTAGCATTTGCCAAAAATAGTGTAGTTGTTGTGGCCACTGGTGGAACAATTGCAGGTGCAGGTGCAAGTTCAACCAACAGTGCAACGTATAGCGCAGCAAAAGTTCCTGTAGATGCATTATTAAATGCAGTTCCTCAAATTCAAAACTTAGCCAATGTGACTGGTGTACAGGCGATGCAAGTTGCATCAGAAAGTATTACCGATAAAGAGTTATTATCTCTTGCACGGCAAGTTAATGATTTACTTAAAAAACCCGATGTAAATGGTGTGGTGATTACGCACGGAACGGACACGCTAGAAGAAACGGCTTTCTTTTTAAATTTAGTGATTCATTCAGACAAGCCAATTGTATTGGTTGGGTCAATGCGTCCAAGTACAGCGCTGTCTGCTGATGGTCCACTTAACCTTTATAGTGCAGTTGCACTTGCTGCCGATGATAGTGCAAAAGGAAAAGGCACTTTTGTGCTGATGAATGACGATATTTTCGCAGCACGTGATGTTTCAAAAACAATTAATATCCATACCAATGCATTTGCGAGCCAATGGGGTGCACTCGGCACCTTAGTTGAAGGTAAACCTTACTGGTTTAGAAGCACTACGAAGCGTCATAATACAAGCTCCGAATTTAATATTGAGAATATTAAAGGCGATAGTTTGCCACTCGTACAAATTGTTTATGGCTCTGGCAATATGTTACCTGATGCATACACCGCTTATGCTAAAGCTGGAGCGAAAGCCATCATTCATGCTGGGACAGGGAATGGGTCGGTAGCGAACTATATTGTTCCAACTCTAACCAAGTTGCAGAAACAAGGTGTTCAAATTATACGTTCATCTCGTGTACCACAAGGTTTTGTGCTTAGAAATGCAGAGCAGCCAGATGACAAATATGGCTGGGTTGTTGCACATGACCTTAACCCACAAAAAGCCAAATTACTTGCAGCCCTTGCTTTAACAAAAACGAAAGATGCAAAAGAAATCCAACGTATTTTTTGGGAATATTAAGACCGAGAAATATGTTCTAATATTCAATTAAACATTTTAAAGAGGCACCTTATTTGGTGCTTCTTTTATTTGCAAATATATGTGATTTTTTAAAATTACATTAAGCCATAATGGTGGCGATACATGGAAGGAGACTGACCATTCCAACTGATAAATGCGCGCGTAAAAGCACTTTGTTCTGCATAGCCTAACATGAGTGCAATTTCTGCTAATGATAGCGTTTGGTCTTGAAGATAGGTTTTAGCTAATACAAAACGTGTGTCTGCGAGCAATGCCCGATAGCGAAAACCTTGTTCATCTAGCCGTCTATAGAACGTTCGCAGGGATAAATCTAATTGATGTGCAATATCTTCAGCACTACATCGGTTTTCCTCTATACCCGTTTTAATCGCAAGTTTGACTTGAGTGAGAAAGTCATTGCGTACAGAAGCATCATATTGTCCAGAGAAGTCAAGTAGCAACGCAGCAGCCTGTCGGTCATACAGGCTTCGAAGATAAGGATCACTGGTACTAATTTTCATTGCATATAAAGCACGAGGTAGGGTAATCCCAACTGCATGGGTTCCAAATTTCACAGGGCAACCAGCCAAAATTTCATAAATTTTAGGATCACTATCAGGCATATAAGGCAGTTCAACACATATCGGTGCAATATCACGTCCGATTAATGCCTGATAGAAACTAATAAATACCATGACACCAAACTCTCCCCAAATGCCATGGGTACTTGGGTCGTTATGCCACCAACGCATAGTGATTTCATGATCTGTTAATGCTAAAGAAATCTTGAGCTCTGAATCGACTAAAGTTTGATGATGGTGATAACGACCTAATGCTTGTCCTAAGCTTGAGCAGGTTACCCCCATATAACCGATCACTCCAAAATGTTCTGGCTTTAGACTTCGTCCAATACGGAAACCCAGCGCTGGTTTTGGGTAGCGTGTTTGAATAATGTCTAATACATTGAGAAAGTCGTCTTTGGGCATGCGCCATGCGTAGCGTTCTTTGAGCTGTTCAATTTGAGCAATAAGAGTTGCATCCTGATAAGAATTGCAACTCAGATAAACCAGTAAGGTATTCAGAAAACTAGAAGAAACGAAGTTTTTTGACATATTTGTATTTTTACACGCTCTTTGGCACAAAATGTCAAATCGGTGCCTTTTTGTCAATACACCTTTTGCAGGCGACATTAATATTTTAAGGGTTTAAATGGATGACAATAGGTATTGCAAGATGGCATATATAATTACGGATGCATGTATTGGTGCAAAACACACGGGATGTGTAGATGTATGTCCTGTAAATGCGTTTCGTGAAGGCGATGAAATGCTATTTATCGACCCAGATGTGTGTATCAGTTGTAATGCCTGTTTGACCGAATGTCCTACACATGCAATTTATCCCGAAGCATCGGTTCCTAAAGAGCAAATTCAATATATTCAAATCAATGCCATTGAATCTAAGCGTCATCCGATCATTACTGAACGTAAAGTGGATGCTGAACATCGAATAGCAGAAGCAATTGCGACTCAAAAGTTCACATTACCAAACAAGCGTTTTGCCATTATTGGTGCAGGACCTTCAGGTTTTTTTGCCAGTGAAGCTTTACTCAAGCAGTATCCTGAGGCAACGGTTGATCTGATTGAAAAATTACCTACACCTTTTGGATTGGTGCGCTTTGGTGTTGCTCCTGATCATCCTGAAATCAAATCTGTTACGGAAAACTTTACGCAGCTTTTCCAACAGTATTCAAATTTAAAATTCTACGGCAATGTTGAAGTTGGTAAAGATATTGATCGAGATACCTTGCTAAAAAATTATGATGCCGTGATTTATACCACAGGTGGATCATCCAGTAAGCCTTTAGCAATTCAAGGTGGTTCAGTCACAGGTGTTTATGGTTCTGCGGCGTTTGTTGGTTGGTATAATGGCCATCCTGAGCAAATAAATCTAGCACCGCAGTTAAAGCATCCGCACATCTCTATCATTGGCATGGGAAATGTCGCACTGGATATTGCGCGTATTGTATGCCTACCTGTTGAAGAGTTACATCAAACAGATATTGCTGATCATGCTTTGCAAATGATTGCTGAAAGTGGCATTAAAAATGTCAATATCATTGCACGTAAAGGTCCTGCGCAGGCGGCATTTACGCCCAAAGAGTTACGCCAATTGATTGATCATCAAGGCATTCGTCTTGAGGTCAATCCGCAAGATCTTGATTTAGATCCAGCAATTGAAGTGATGTTGGATCTGCCAGAACACAGTGAAGCCAAAGAAAATATGATTTTGCTGCGTAGCATTCTCAAACGAGAGGTTCAAGCAGAGAAAACCATCCGTTTCATTTTCAATGCCAACCCAGAAGCTGTGATACATACTGATCAAGGCGTACAAGGTTTAAGTATTAGGATGAATAAAGTCACTTTAGATGCTGAACAAAATCTTATCGTTGAAGCCACGGGAGAAAGTCAGACACTGGAAACTGGTCTGATTGTGACTGCGACAGGGTATCAGGGCAAAGTAATACAGGGCTTAAAATTTGATGAGGTGCGTGGCACCATTGCACATTACGAAGGCAGAGCGCTACTGTCCAATGGTGATTTATCAGAAAAAGAATATGTTGCTGGTTGGATTAAGCGTGGTGCTAGTGGTGTGATTGGAACCAATAAGCAATGTGCTGTGCATACGGTAAAAACGCTTGTGGCTGATTTACATAGCAAGGGCTTCAAATCCGAGGACTTAGAAACTAGGGACTCAGTGCTTGGAAGTTTGGAGCATCCCAGCAGTGAAACACAGTCAATGGAGGTCATGTCACTTAAAAAGTATTTGAGTCAGAAGAAGATCAACTTTTTTACATTTGCAGACTGGATTGCTGTAGACATACAAGAACTAAAACTGGGTCGTTCAGTGGGTCGTCCACGCCGTAAGTTGATTGATTTGCAAGAGATGATTCACGTGCAATCGACGAATCGAGAACAGATTGCTAAAGCCAACACGAATAATGACGTCGTTGCAACAATCAAAGTTTACGATGCTTCAAAGCCGATTCAGACACATCATCGTACATGTACATTATGTGAGGCGATGTGCGGCATTGTGGTCAAATATCAAGGCGAAAAGATTATTTCGATTGCGGGTGACCTACAAGATACACATAGTGATGGGCATATCTGTCCGAAAGGATATGCCCTACAAGATCTACATAATGATCCCGATCGTTTGAAAACCCCGAAAAAACGCATTGGTGACCAATGGGTAGATATAGATTGGGAGGATGCGCTTGAAGAAGTCGCACAGCGCCTTGTGGATGTTCAAAAAAAACATGGTAATGATGCTGTCGCGGGCTACTGGGGCAATCCAACCTCACATAATATTGAAGTCATGATGAACATTGGCCCCTTTAAAAAAGTACTGGCATCAAAAAATATGTATTCAGCCTCAAGCCTAGATCAGATGCCACATATGTTGACGTCATATTTGATGTATGGCCATAGCATGAATTTTACGATCCCAGATATTGATCGCACAGACTATATGCTCATGCTTGGTGCAAACCCTGCTGCATCCAATGGGAGCTTGATGACTGCAGGTGATATTTTAGGACGGCTGGATCGTATTAAGACACGCGGTGGAAAATTGGTATTGATTGATCCACGGCGTACAGAATCTGCCCGATACGCCAGTGAACATCATTTTATTAAACCTGGTAGTGATGCACTTTTTTTACTTGGCTTAATTCAGGTTATTTTTGCTAAAGGCTTGGTTCAAGTCCAGTCAAGACTGCCACTCAATGGAAAAATTGAAGATATTCAAAATTTAGTCAGTAGTATTCCACTGACTACAATTGCTGAGCTAACACATATTCCTGTCACCGAAATCGAACGTATCGCTGTAGAGTTTGCAAGTGCGGACAAATCTGTGTGTTATGGTCGAATGGGGATTGCAGCTCAAGAGTTTGGTGCACTCAATCATTGGCTCATTCAGCTTCTTAATATCATCACAGGGAATTTAGATCGGGCAGGTGGAATGATGTTTACAACGCCAGCAATTGATATGACAGATATTGCAGGTCGAGGTAGTTTTGCTAGTTTTCATAGTCGTGTACGCAAACTCCCCGAATTTAATCGTGAACTTCCTTCCGCAACTTTGGCGGATGAAATGCTGACACCGGGAGAAGGTCAGGTCAAAGCATTTGTGGTGACTGCTGGGAACCCCGTGATTTCTACGCCGAATGGTGCCCGTTTGGAGCAGGCTTTGGCGAATCTTGAGTTTATGGTCGCCATTGATTTCTATATGAATGAGACAACAAAGTATGCCGATATTATTCTGCCGCCATGTGGACCATTTGAACATGCGCTATATGATTTAGTGTTTACCAATTTGGCTGTTCGTAATGTCACTCGATATTCTGAACCACTGTTTAAGAAAAAAAGTTTTATGCGCTCAGATGCACAAATTTATATTGCTCTCACACATCGCATGGAAGAATTAAAGGCAAGAAAGCAAACTACGATCACCAAGTTGAAAATGAAACCAATGCATCAGATTAAATCGCTGATGACAATCGAACGTGTGATTGATTTGGGCTTGCGACATGGCCGTTATGGTGGTGGATTTAAAAGTTTTATCACAGGCGAAGGTCTTACTTTGGAAAAGCTAAAAAAATATAAACATGGTATGGACTTAGGGCCTTTAGAGCCACGTATTCCCAATAAATTGTTTACGAAAGATAAAAAAATCCAACTTTTCCCAAAGCAATTTTTGGATGATCTCGGCCGACTACACGACTACGTCAAAAGACATGAACATCTTCAAAAATTGACACTCATTGGTCGACGCGACTTACGTACCAATAATTCATGGATGCATAACAGTCAGCGCTTGGTAAAAGGTAAAAACCGTTGCGATTTATTTATTCACCCACAAACAGCAAATGACTATCGCATTACTCAGGGCGAGCAAGTATATATTTGCAGTGAAGTGGGTGCTTTAAGAGTCACCGTTGCAATTACTGAAGATATTATGCCAAATGTAGTGAGTCTACCGCACGGTTGGGGACATCATCGCAAAGGCATGCAGCTCTCAGTTGCTTCATCTAATCCGGGTATTAGCGTCAACGACATCACAGATCACCAATTCATTGATGTTTTATCGGGCAATGCTGCACTGAATGGCATTCCAGTTGAATTGCAGAAGATATTTTAAATACAAAAACGATAAAAGGGCATTTGAATTTATTTGAATAAGGATTGCAATGATGTTGATAATTCATGTAAAAAATATAGCCTTAGATGGAGATCCATAGAGAGAAAACTGGATGTCCTTTAGACTTGTATATTGTTGTCGTTTATGACTAAAAAAGATGCTATACATCTGCTTTTTAGATATTTTCTAGACGGTTCATAAAGTGAATAGGAACATATTATGTTGAATGCGAATAAACGTGCAATTGTAGTTGGTGCTTCAAGAGGGATTGGTTTAGGTTTAGTTCGTGAATTACTAAATCAGCATTGGGAAGTTATAGCGACCATTCGAGATATAAACCAAGTCTCTACAGAATTGAATCAATTGCTCACTGAGTTTGCAGACAAGCTTGAACTGGTCGAAGTGGATTTAAACCATGTGCAAACAGTTGAGTCTTTAACCCGCCAATATCATGAAAAATCAATCAATTTACTGTTGGTTTCGGCGGGTGTTTTAGGGCCGGAACATCAACATGTTGAGAGTTGTACACCAAATGAAATTTCTCATCTATTTTGGGTAAATAGCATTGCGCCTGTGACAGTTGCAAGAAAGCTTCTTCCTTTAATGGCTGAAAAGAGTGTGATTGCATTTATGAGCTCTCGTATGGGGAGTGTAACTTTAAACGATGATGGAAATATGGAACTGTATCGTGCGAGCAAGGCGGCTTTGAACAGTCTTACACGTGGCTTTGCAGTAAATGAAGCCATTCCTGCTCAGATGGGTGTACTCAATTTACACCCTGGTTGGGTTCAAACTGAAATGGGCGGAAGTCATGCTCCTATCAGTGTGAAACAAAGTACCACGGGCATGGTTGCTGTGATTGAAAATTTTATGGGTAAAAACGAACAGCGATTTGTCGACTTTCAGGGCAATGAAATTGAGTGGTAATAGCACAGCCTAAATAATGAAATGCAGTTTCGCTTCTATTGAGGGACTGCATATTGTTTTTATTTCAAATAAGATCACAATATTTTAAACAGTGCGATAACCATTCAAAAATAGGTGCACTGTATTTTGCACGTTTTCGTGCAATAGCTCTGTATTTGGTAAATAAGACTCATCTCGAAGCAAATAATAATGTCCAAAAACACACAACTGAATAAATTGAATGGTTGCCATCCCGAGATTTTTAATATGATAGCCTTTCTGTTGATTGAGTTTAGCTAAGAATTCTTCGACAGGTTGACGGCTTTGCATCATCAGGGCGTTGATCATATCTGATAATTCTTGAATCCGTTGTACTTCAGGAATTGTCATCCGTAGCAACCGTATATTCTCCAAAGAAAACCAGCGTGTCGCAATAAACATGCCCAGTTTATATAAACTTTCGGCATCCACTGTTTTATTTCTAGACCAATCACGAATATCAGCTATATATTGTTCAACCCCTGCTTGAATCACGGCAATAAATAAGTTGGTTTTGTTTTGATATTGTCTATAAATTGTCAGTTTGGAAACCTGTGCTTTTTTGGCGATTCCTTCAATACTACTGGCTTGGAAACCATGTTCTAGAAAATAAACAGAGGCGATATTTAATAAGTGTTCATGCAATGCCTCAGAATCTTGTCGTGTCGGGCGTCCCGTCAATACCTTTTTTAATTTTGTACAATCATTTGTCATCTAGCTGGCTTTTTGATATGTCGTCTAAAGGTTCTATTAAAAAGACAATTAAAAGAATAATCAATCTCTGTTCGTATAATCATTCAACAAAACTATATATGAACAATGAATAACATTATCCCGATTAATTATTTTTGATTTAAAACTATTTCTCTTATTTTAAAAACATAAGTGAACGATATCGTTTACTTAAATTCTTATTATCAAATATCAAAAAACGATCAAGAAATTTGAAAATTTGTAATTTAAGTAAGCTCAATTATGTGAGAAAAATATGAGTGAATCAAAGCGACAAATAAAATTAGGGGCATTTTTACAGAGTGTGGGGCATCATCTAGCTGCTTGGCGACATCCAGAGGTGAATCCTGAAGACGTGACAAGCCTAGAACATTTAAAGAATTTGGCAAAAATTGCAGAGCAGGGCAAATTTGATGCTATTTTTTTTGCAGATGGTCTAGGTTGGCCACAAGCTGCACCGCATTTATTGGCTAAAGGAGCGCCTGCATACTATTGGGAACCTCTAACTGTTTTATCGGTACTGTCTCAAGTCACTGAGAAAATTGGCTTAATTAGCACGATCTCAACTTCATACTTAGCACCGTTCCATTTAGCCCGTTTATTTGCGTCTTTGGATCACATTAGCCATGGGCGCACAGGTTGGAATTTAGTGACTTCAGGCACTGACTTTGAAGCTAAAAATTTTAATTTAACTGAGCAAAACAAACATACAGAACGCTATTTACGTGCACGTGAATATGTCGATGTGGTCAAAGGTTTATGGGATAGTTTTGATGATGATGCCTATTTATTTGACCAAACATCAGGTAATTTTTTTGATGCAAGCAAATTGCATTATCTCAATCATCAAGGCGAGTTTTATTCAGTTGCAGGACCATTACAATCTGCACGACCAGTACAAGGTTATCCTGTCATTGTGCAAGCAGGTTCCTCGGAAGATGGCCGCCACCTAGCAGCAGAGACTGCTGAAGTTGTGTTTACAGCACAGCAAACTTTAGAAGGTGCTCAGGCTTTTTATCAAGATATCAAAGCACGCGCGGCTGCTTTTGGTCGGGATCCAGACAGTATTAAAGTCATGCCGGGTATCATGCCAATTGTTGCAGAAACGTATGAGCAAGCACTGGAAAAATTTGAACAATTACAATCTTTAATTGATCCAGTTGTCGGTGTTGGTTTGCTGTCTGCATTTTTAGGCAATATTGACTGGGAAAAATATTCTTTGGATGATCCTGTGCCTGATTTTCCCGTGACAGAAGGTTGGCAGAGCCGTCAGCAATTATTGCTTGATTTAGCCCATGCAGAAAATTTAACCATTCGCCAGCTCTATAAAAAAGTCGCAGGGGCGAGAGGTCATAAAATTTTGATAGGCACACCAGTTCAAGTTGCAGATGAGCTTGAACATTGGTTTAACAATGGTGCAGCCGATGGTTTTAATATTCTAGCTCCGACATTTCCGATTGGTTTAACCGACTTTGTCGAACAGGTGATTCCTGAGTTACAGCGCCGTGGCCTGTTTAGACAAGAATATGAAGGTACTACCTTACGTGAACACTTAGGTTTAACCCGTCCACGGAGCCAATATCATGACGCAGCTTAACCTTAAACATGTGGACGTAGAACCCGCCGAATTTGCTAAAGTTGAGCAACCCACTCTCGACTATTTGTTTGGACGCAAAGTCACAGCGAAAGTCTTTTTTCTACTATGTTTATTGATGGTTTTTGACTTTGCTGATCGGATGATTATTGCCAGTATTTTGCCATATATACAAAAAGACTGGGGTATTAGTGATGCACAGGCAGGTTTACTGAGTTCTATTTTGACTTTGGGCATGGTTTTGTTTGCTTTTCCAGTATCCATGCTAATTGAACGCTATGGCCGTATTAAAGTTGCCAGTTTGATGGGGATATTCTGGGGTATTGCGTCTGCTTTAGGTGCATTCAGCTCTAGCTTTTCTCAGTTAGCTACCACACGTTTATTTGTGGGTATCGGTGAAGCGGCGTATGCCCCAGCTTCATACTCGTGGATAAGTACCGCATTTCCACGCCGTCGATTACAACTAGCACTCGGTATCTTTTCTGCCAGTCAACCGATTGGTATGGCGGTCGGTATTGCCTTCGGTGGCTATGTGGCACAGCATTATGGTTGGAGACATGCGTTAGGGTTGCTCGCAATTCCAGGAATAGTTGTTGCATTTCTGTTGTATCGTGGCCGTGATTATCAAAGTGTTTTAGTTCATGAACATGTTGTACAAACCAAGCAGGCTCAATCTGGAACGTCTCATTCAGAAATATCTTTAGCTTCTTCTGTGCCATCTCGCTGGACCTTGATCAAACAGAATTGGAACGCGATTCGGCACACGCCTTCGTTGTTACTCACTTATGTCACTATGGCGGTCGTTACCTTACAGTGGATTCCTGTGGTGTTCTTTTTGCCAAGTTATTTACACCGTGTGCATCATTTAGAATTGGCGCAAGCTTCGCTCATGACCAGTGCATTTTTACTGGTGGGTATTCTTACTTTACCGCTCGGTGGTTGGGTTTTAGATCACCTGACACAACGTTTTTTTAAAGCAAAATTCTATGTTTCACTGGTTGGCTATGCTTTAGCTACAGTATTTTATGCAATTGCTTTTGGATTTTTGACAGATTTAAAACTGCAATTTGGTCTGATCGTTTTGGCAGGGGCAGTTTTAAGTTTTTGCAGTTCTGGCCCATTGAGCTTGACCCAAGAGTTAGTTCCTGTCTCTGCCCGGACTTTGTCAGGAACAACTTCTGTGATGACGATCCACTTATTAGGTTCAATCCCGGGGCCATTTATTGCTGGTTTGATTTCTGATGCCTATGGCATCTCTGCTGCACTTACAGTGCTTCCAATCATCAGTGGAATAGTTGCACTAGGGTTATTGGTCGCTGCTTTGTATTTTTATCCAAAAGACATTGCCAAAGTTAAGCACAGTCATTTCGAGGTCTTAAAACAATGAGTGTCGAAATATTATTTTTCTTCAACTATTCAATTGAACGGTTACAAAAGCACATACAACTTGAGCGATGTTGATTCGCTTAGATACTCAAAAAACGTTATTGGATCATTTAAATATTATTTTTCAATCGAAAAGTAAGAGCAGTTTTTGACTTCTAAAATGGCCAATTTTCGCAGTACATGCACTTAAAACACAATTTTTTCGGGGTAAATCATGAGTTTAAACACATTGAAAGTAGCAGGATTTCGCGTGGTCGCATCAAGACCATTTATATTCACCACACTGTCTGTTGCAATCGCGGCAGCATCACAATGCCTTTATGCAGAAGAATCACAGACTGACATTGAACATCTAAAAGCCAGTGAGCAAAATGTAGATGCGATTCAGCTTGAAACAGTTACAGTTACTGCCCGTAGACGGGTGGAAAGTGAACAAAAAGTTCCAGCACCGATTACAGTGCTGAAAGGTAAACAGCTTGAAGAAGCCAAGATTTATCAGGTACAAGATTTACAACAACAACTGCCTAACTTCACCTCACAATTTATTCATGCGCGACAATCTAGTGTGGCTGTGCGAGGGATTGGTAATAATACTGCCAATGAAGGCTTGGAAGGCAGTGTAGGGATTTACTTGGATAATGTTTATTTAGGGCGACAGGGACAAGCGGTATTTGACCTATTAGATATTGAACAAATTGATTTACTGCGTGGGCCACAAGGAACTCTATTTGGTAAAAACACCACAGCAGGAGTTTTAAATATTACATCGAAGCAACCCATTTTTGATCGAGAAGGGAGTGCTGAAATTTCGGTAGGTGAGCGTGGCTATAAACAAGCGAAGGCGACGATCAATCAACCTTTGTCTGATACTGTAGCTGTTCGATTATCGGCTTATGGAACCCATGATGATGGTTGGGTTGAAAATACTCATACAGGTGAAGATCTCAATGAAATTAATCGCTTTGGTGCGAGAGGACAACTTTTATATAAACCTGACGATGCGTTTAGTCTAAGAATTATTGCTGAGCATAATCGCGAAGATTCAAGCACAGGTTCTTTGGTGCCTTATAGCTTTGCGCCTTGGAATCCAAATGGAAATCCAGCCAGCTATTTACCGTTAGGCGTAGCAGGTTCAAATGCAACAACCTATGCAGAGCGTGCTAAATTGCTCGGTGCAAAAAATATTGACCGTAATCCCTATGATTATAAAGTCGACTTCGATGCCGAACAGCAATCTAAAGTAGACCAAAGTGCTGCTTCTGCAGAAGCCAACTGGTTGTTTGACAATGGTTTTAAGCTAACCTCAATTACAGCATGGCGAGATTGGAATTTTAAACCCAAGAATGATTTAGACTTTACCCCTTTAGATGGTATTACAGGTGGCTTTGAAGTTGAGCAAGATCAGTTTTCTCAGGAAGTCCGCCTAGCCTCACCAAGCAGTGATACTTTCGACTATGTCGTCGGGGGCTATTATTTCTATCAAGATATTAGCAGTAACAATGCATATCGTACGGGGGCGGATGCAGCAGCACTCACAACGGCCTATCCGAACAATGCCTATCTCTCAGGGACAGGTCGTTCAACCACTGACAGTTATGCTTTATTTGGACAGTCGACATGGCATGCGACAGACAAGTTTGATTTAACCACAGGACTCCGTTTAACTTCTGAACGTAAAAGTGGCGAAGTTCAACAAAATAACGTGGAGCCTATTATCTATGCATCACTAAGCCCTTTATTTAAAGCATTTAATTCGGGGCCTTTATCAAGGAAAGACAACAGTGTTTCGGGGTTGGTGACAGCAAGTTACGCGTTTAAACCCAATATTTTAGGTTTCGCAACTTTCTCTACAGGGGAAAAATCAGGCGGCTTTAATATCAATAGTGTTGCCACGCCTGCTGCTATTCTAGGTAATGATGCTTTAAATATCGACCCAGAAAAAGCCGAAAACATTGAAATTGGACTAAAAACTACATGGTTAGATCAGCGCTTATATGCAAATATCAACGCCTTTTATACCAAAATTAAAGACTATCAGGCTGTCACCAATATTGCTTTAGGCAACCAGTTTTTAGGTCTGTTGACCAACGTTGGAGATTTGACCAGTCAAGGTGTCGAAATTGATTTAAAGGCGAAACTGAACCGTCAATTTTCCCTAAACTTCAATGCCGCATATACGGATGCAACTTTTGATTCGGGAACAGCACCGACACCTTTTGAAGAGTTTAATGGTGCCGGGGGGACAAGTGATAGCGGCTATGGCAAGGGTTACCGTGATATTTCGGGCAATCGCGTCAATGGTGCGCCACGTTGGACGGCAAATTTGACTGTTCAGCATCAGCATGACGTGTTTGCCAATGCACAGCACTATAGTTTAGTTAACTATGGTTGGCGCTCAGAGACTTTTTCAGATGTAAATAATTCAATTTATTCTAAAATTCCAAGTTATGGGGTATTGAATTTAACCACAGGTATTCGTATTCCTCATGGTAAAAACGACGTCGATATATCTATTTGGGCAAAAAATGCCTTGGATAAACACTATTACTTAGGTTTGGTTAATTCTGGAAATGGTGTTTATGCAGGCTCTGCTGCACAACCTCGAACAGTAGGGGCAAGTATTAAATACAGCTTTTAGTTAATGGATTTCTTGCATCAGTCATTTTTTGAGCTGTATTAAAATCACAATGAAAGTTCCTTCTCCTTTTTAAAGGAGAGGGCTAGGGAGAGGGTTTTAGGAAGAATCCGCCCTCATTCTAAACTTGTGAATATAATTTACATATTGACGATGCCGAACTTTAATAAAAAGTAAGATCAGATTTGGGAATATAGTCTTTAACTTAGTATTTATTAAATTTAAAGTCAGCCACTGGATCTAAATAAGATCTAGAAAATAGTTACGATGAATACTGTCCTGCGGTAGCAATTCTAGTAGACGTTGTACAGCATCAATCCGGTCATGTGTCTGCCCAATAATTCGTAGCAGTTGATCTATATCTTCCATTTGATAAATCAACCGGCTTAAACGAGCATCAAAACAATGCCTCCATGTGCTGAGTAAAGGACTTTCTGATTTAGATAAAAAGCTACCTTTATATAGCGAGAATGTACTGGCAATAAGATTTGCATTCAACGAGTGTTCAGCACGTAAAAAGTCACATTGAACCTCGCAGGTGAGTTTATAAATACGTGCCTCAATGCAATGCGGAAGCAGGCTACGAAGTTGTGAAAGCTCAGCTTTGAGGGTTTTTATACTAACATTACGTTCACCATAAAGGGCATAGTGTAATTCGTCTAAACCAATACCATAAGGATGCAAGGCTAAAATACAAAGTATTTCAATTTGACGGTGACTCAAGTTCAATGTATGTCCATTAAATTGGACCCAAGGTGAACCTAGTGCTTTAATATATAAAAAATTTTGCTGTTCAAATTTGATAGTCCTCTGTATTAAGTCTGAACAGCGTTCAACGGCAAGTAGCCCTAAAGGGGTATGTTTTTTATATTTTGTGGAAAGATTAATAATGCCATGAAATTGACCTGATGTTGGATCCCAGATCGGTGCGGCATAACAGACCCAGTCCCGAACACTATCCATTTGGTTTTCATGAGAATAGACACAACTTGACATTTGACTGTTCAAGGTCATGCCAATGGCATTGGTTCCAACCGCCTGTGTAGACCAGTGTCCACCCTCAATAAAATGAACCTGTTCAGCAGAAGAGAGCATTGCGGAACTACTCCATGTCCATAAAAGCGTACCCTGATGGTCTGTCAAACCAATAGCCATGTCAGAATCATTGGCTATTCTTAATAAATCAGCATAATTGTGTTGGATAGAGCGACGAAATAAAGAGGTTTGATCCTCTTCTGGCAAAGCCAAGACAGGGGCGGCATGAACGATGTGCTGATTAATTAAATGGGTTGTTTGCAGCTTCTTTGCAGATGCGGTATTGAACAGGTTCATATCATATTCCTTTATGATGAGACTGTAATATTTTTAAACGTTATAGATCAGTTTTCAGATTATAGTCATTCATGCCATTTTCTTGCTCAGGCTTAAAATTGTTTTTCTTTGGTTTATTAAACCATCTCAATTTAGCTTTCTGTACCTTTAGGTTACTTTAAAAGTGTTCTTATGGGCTGAAAATGACTATTTCCATCTGAAATGTTAATAAACGTAACTGTTATATTTATCAATGAAGCATGTAAATAATGAAAAGTCATTCACGTATATATGGGGCAGGTACAGACTCGCCATAATACTGACGGTCAGCAAAATAACTTGATCTCACTAATGGCGCACTCCAAATGTTTTTAAACGCCAAGCGCACTCCATGAGTTTGATAATGCTTAAACTCTTGTAATGTAACAAAGCGATGAATTGGCGCGTGAGACTTGGATGGCTGTAAGTATTGACCAATTGTGACATAGTCAACTTGATAATCTTTCAAATCATTTAACAACACGATAACCTCAGCCTCAACCTCTCCTAAACCGACCATCAAACCACATTTGGTTGGGATATCTGGACAGTAGTGTTTAAATTTCTGGAGTAAATCCAACGAGTGCTGATAGTTAGATCCCGGTCGCATGGCTTTATATAGACGTGGAACGGTTTCAATATTATGATTAAAAACATCGGGTGGGTTTTGGCTCAGAATCTTGAGTGCAAGATCTGCACGACCACGAAAATCAGGAACCAAAATCTCAATCAAAGTCTCTGGACTGGTTTCACGAATTTCTCGAATACAATCAGCAAAATGCTGTGCTCCTCCATCTTTCAAATCATCCCGATCAACAGAAGTAATCACAACATATTTTAATTTTAGATTTTTCACTGTTTCAGCCAAATGCTTGGGCTCATTAAGATCCAATACATTTGGTCGACCGTGAGCAACATCACAAAAAGGACAACGTCGGGTACAAATATCTCCCATGATCATAAACGTTGCAGTTCCACCGCTAAAGCATTGAGGCAAATTAGGGCAAGCCGCTTCTTCACAAACGGTATGTAGTTTTTGTTGTCGTAGTAAATCCTTGATGATTTGTACTTCTTCTGGTTGACTGATTTTAGTACGAATCCATTCTGGTTTTTTCGGTGTTGTTTCTGTCTGAATAACTTTAATCGGAATACGTGCCATTTTTTCAGCGCCACGTAACTTCTTTCCTGTTAATACTGTGTTATTTAAATCCATTTCAAACACTCCGTCGTTTAAAATAATTAATATAGATCCTGATATTAAATAAGCTCTTTGAGTTGCATTAATAATATTAAAACAGTGCAAAAAACTTATCATATAAAATAAAGGTTGGTTAAAGGTTTGTTTTCATAGGTGATTGAACTATTGTAAAATTTTACAAAGATTTTTAATTTCATAACTTTTTGTTTTTCATATTTATCTTATATTTTTAGGAATAATATTTTTTTAGTCTAATATTAAATTAAATAAAAATATCTTTATATAAATATACGGTTTAAAAATCCAATCACTCATTTTTGGATTTTCTTTTAAGCGTAGTTAATAAGGAACAAAGATATGCAATTAACGGAAGAGCAATTGCTAGCAGCATACAAAAGAATGCGCGACATTCGTGAATTTGAGGATCGACTTCACGATGAAAATAATACAGGTGATATCCCCGGTTTCATCCATTTATATAGCGGTGAGGAGGCTGTTGCAGTCGGGATTTGTGAAAATTTAACAGATAAGGACTTCATTACATCAACGCATCGTGGTCACGGACATTGTATTGCTAAGGGCTGCGATATTCACGCCATGATGTTAGAAATTTTTGGCAAAGATGATGGTTTGTGTCGTGGAAAAGGCGGTTCCATGCACATTGCCGACTTAGATAAAGGCATGCTCGGTGCAAACGGTATTGTGGGTGGTGGCCCACCTTTAGCGATTGGGGCTGCTTTAAGCGCCAAAACACTCAAGAATGGTGGGATTGGTCTGTCATTTACGGGTGATGGCGGGTCAAATCAGGGCTTAACTTTTGAAGCTATTAATATGGCTGTGGTGTTAAAGCTCCCTGTCATTTTTGTTTTTGAAAATAACGGTTTTGGTGAAGGTACTGCACATGACTATGCCGTAGGCAGTAAAGACATTGCAGGTCGAGCAGCAGGTTTTGGCTTACCTGCTGAAAAGGTAGACGGAACAGACTTTTTTGCTGTGTATGAAGTTGCACAAAAAGCCATTGAACGTGCCCGCCGTGGTGAAGGTCCAAGTGTGATTGAAACTGTAACCAACCGTTTTTATGGACATTTTGAAGGTGATCCGGGACTTATTCGTTCCAAAGAAGAACTGGATTATGTCAAAGAGCATAAAGATCCATTGAAAATATTCCGTGAAAAAATCAAAGGCAAAATTGAGGAAGCCAAACTGGATGCAATTGATGCCCAGTCTAAAGCCAATGTAGACGATGCCGTTGCAAAAGCACGTGCAGCTAAATACCCAGAAGTCTCTCAGCTACTTACTGATGTTTACGTCTCTTACTAAAGGAATAGTAGAAAAATGCCAAATAAAAGTTATCGAAATGCGATTAAAGAAGCAATTGAATTAGAAATGCGCCGAGACCCAAGTGTCATTGTGGTTGGTGAAGATGTTCGTGGTGGGCATGGTGGTAAAAATACCGATGACAATAAACTGGAAGGTTTTGGCGGTGTACTTGGTGTAACCAAAGGCTTATGGACTGAATTTGGTTCTGAGCGAGTCATTGATACCCCAATTACAGAGTCGGCGATTATTGGTATGGCAGCAGGTGCTGCTGCAACAGGTTTAAGACCTGTGGCCGATTTAATGTTCATGGATTTTTACGGCGTGTGTTATGACATGTTGTATAACCAAGCGGCTAAATTCCGCTACATGTTTGGTGGCAAAGCCAAAGCTCCACTCGTCGTGCGAGGCATGATCGGTGCAGGATTTTCTGCCGCAGCACAGCATTCTCAGTCGCCATATAACGTGTTTGCCTCAGTGCCAGGCTTAAAAGTGGTGGTGCCTTCGAGCGCCTATGATGTGAAAGGGTTGTTGATTCAAGCCATTCGAGATGACGACCCAGTGGTCTTTTGTGAACACAAATTATTGTATGACATTAAGGGTGACGTGCCAGATGAGGCTTACACCATTCCTTTTGGTGTCGCAAATTACACTCGTGAAGGCACTGATATTACTATTATTGCCTTAAGCCTGATGGTGCATCGTGCCAATGAAGTCGCTGATAAGCTCGCAAAAGAAGGCATTTCGGTTGAAGTGGTTGACCCTCGAACCATTTCGCCATTAGATGAAGACGGTATTTTAGAGTCAGTGGCTTCAACAGGTCGTGTGGTGATTGTAGATGAATCTGCAGCGCGTTGTGGTTTCGGACATGATGTGGCTGCACTCATTGCACAGAAAGGCTTTCATTATCTTAAAGCACCAATCGAGTTAGTCACTCCACCACACTCACCCGTACCATTTTCACCAGTATTAGAAAAAGAATGGCTACCCAGTGTAGAACGCATCGAGCAGGCTGTACGTAAGACGTTGGAGGCTTAGGATGAGCGAAATTAAAACCTTAGAAATCCCAAAATGGGGTTTGTCCATGGAAGAGGGCACAATTGCCCAATGGCTGATTCAGGAAGGTACGCAATTTAGTAAAGGACAGGATATTTGTGAAATTGAAACCACAAAAATCGTCAATGTATTGGAGGCACCTTTTGATGGCTTGCTACGAAAAATTATTGCTAAAGATGGTGACACCCTTGTTGTAGGTGGAGTCATTGCAATTTGTGCAGACGCTCAAGTTTCCGATGCAGAAGTTGCAGCATTTGCACAGTCCTTAGGTGGAACACCTGCTGTAACTGAACATAAAGCGGTAGCAGCGGTTCCTGAAAAAGTAGCTGTGGCTCAAGTTGAAACCAAAGTACAAGCTACGCCTAAACAGAACAGTGTTGGTCATGCATCAAAAGTTGTGGCTCAGGGTGGATATTCAATTCCTGCTACGTTACAAGGCTTCCAACAAAGCGATGATATTTTTGCAACGCCACATGCCTTGAAATTGGCTGAAAAGCATAATGTGAACTTGGCTCAGATTACGGGTTCTGGACGTGAAGGCCGTATCAGTGTTCAAGATATTCAGGCCGCAGTTCAAGTTGCTGGTGGTTCTTGGCCAGATGTACGTCATCAAGCCAGTACGAAAGCCACGAAATCTAAAGCAGATGACAGTTATGTTCTAGCGACACCTGTTGCCCGCCGTTTGGCAAAACAATGGGCCATTAATTTACATGATTGTCGTGCATCGGGTTCACGTGGACGAGTCTGTAAGGAAGATGTTGAAGCAGTCTATCAACGGGAAAACCCTGTACAAGCTCAACATACTGAGCAGACGTATCCGACAGAGTCCGCAAAATTCACCACCGTGGCTATGAATGGTATGCGTAAAGCTATCGCTGCACGGCTACAAGCAGCAAAACGCAATGCTCCACATTTTCGCTTAACGATAGACTTAAATGTTGAGTCGGTTCAGGCTTTGCGTCAGCAAATTAACAGTACTGTACCGCAAGTCAAACTGTCCATTAACGATATGCTGATTAAAGCTGCTGCCGCCGCACTAATCAAAGTTCCACAGGTCAATGTTCAGTTTGATGAAGAAAATCAGCAAATTTTACAGTTTGAACAGGCTGATATTTCGGTTGCTGTGGCCATCGAAAACGGACTGATCACGCCAATTATTAAAGCAGCAAACCGTAAATCTTTGGCGCAAATTTCTA
Organism: Acinetobacter sp. WCHAc060042; assembly: GCF_003231195.1. Classification (NCBI taxonomy): domain Bacteria; kingdom Pseudomonadati; phylum Pseudomonadota; class Gammaproteobacteria; order Moraxellales; family Moraxellaceae; genus Acinetobacter; species Acinetobacter sp. WCHAc060042. The sequence continues at coordinate 17,111 of NZ_QKVN01000021.1, read as the reverse complement.
ATGATATGCGTGATCTGGCGACACGAGCCAAAACTGGAAAATTAGCACCTGATGAGTTTCAAGGCGGCAGTTTCAGCATTTCCAATTTGGGAATGCTTGGTATTCAACAGTTTGATGCCATTATTAACCCACCTCAAGGTGCAATTCTGGCCCTAGGTGCAGCAGAGAAACGTGCGGTCGTCGAAAATGATGAGATTGTTGTTCGTCAAATGGTGACAGCAACATTGTCTTGTGATCATCGTGTCATTGATGGTGCGTTAGGTGCTCAATTCCTATCGGCATTTAAGCAGTTTGTCGAAAATCCTGCATTAATTTTGGTGTAGGAGGAATAGCCATGTCAGATACACAATTTGATCTTGTGGTTATTGGTGCTGGTCCTGGAGGATATGTCGCTGCGATTCGCGCAGCGCAACTGGGATTAAAAACAGCAATCGTTGAAAAACAACACTTAGGTGGAGTATGTCTTAATTGGGGATGTATTCCAACCAAGGCATTATTGAGCGGGGCTGCGCTTGCGCAGCAGTTCAAACATGCAGAGCAGTTTGGCTTTACTCTTAACGCGGTTGATTTTGACATTCAAAAACTGGTCCGTCATAGCAGACAGGTTTCTGAGCAACTGGTGCAAGGTATCGGGCAATTATTGAAAAAGAATCAAATCACTGTTTTTAACGCAACAGCCCAGTTTATTGCCAAAGAGCAATTAGAACTTATTGATGCAAATGGTCAAAAACAGCAGATTTCTGCACCGCATATTATTGTCGCAACAGGTGCACGTGCAGCCAATTTGCCTCATATTCCTGTAGATGGCCATCAGGTCTGGAGTTATAAAGAAGCTTTAGTTCCAGAACAATTACCAAAATCTTTACTGGTCATTGGTTCGGGTGCTATAGGCAGTGAGTTTGCAAGCCTATACCAAGACTTAGGCTGCCAAGTCACCTTGGTTGATATCGCAAAGCAGATTCTCCCTAGCGAAGACATTGAAGTTGCGAAGTATGTACAAAAGCAATTTGAACAGCAGGGTATGCAGGTTTTAACCGAAGCGACCGTAAAAAAAATAGAAACTGATCAGGCTCAAGTGCATTGTCATATTGAAACTGCAACAGGTATGCAAATCATTAGCGTTGAAAAAGTGCTTTCAGCTATTGGTGTGAAACCGAATGCTGAAAATCTGGGCCTAGAAGCTTTGGGCATTGAACTTGAGAATGGTTTTATCAAAGTTGACTCATGCTGTAAAACCAATGTTGTGGGCGTTTATGCAATTGGTGATGTCGCAGGCGCACCGTGTTTGGCACACAAAGCCAGTCATGAAGCCATTCTTTGTGTGGAGAAAATAGCGGGGCTAAGTCATGTACATGCTTTAGATCGTACACAAATTCCGGGCTGTATTTTTACCCATCCGCAAGTGGCCAGTATTGGTTTGACAGAACAGAAAGCGAAAGCTGCGGGCTTGAATATCAATGTGGGTAAGTTCCCTTTACAAGCCAATGGTAAAGCATTGGCTTTGGGCGATAGCGCAGGATTTGTTAAAACCATTTTTAGTCAGGAAACGGGTGAATTGTTGGGTGCTCACATGGTCGGACATGAAGTCACCGAACACATTCACGGTTTTGCCATCGCAAAATACCTAGAAGCAACGGATGAAAGCTTAGCACAGGTCATTTTCCCTCATCCTACTTTATCTGAGGCGATGCATGAGTCGGTATTGTCGGCGATGCAACGTGCCATTCATATCTAAGGAGTCGCAACATGCCTAGAGGTTTAAACAATAAAGTTGCATTAATTACGGGTGCAGCACAAGGAATTGGACGCGGTATTGCCTTACGTTTGGCACAAGAAGGTGTTCATATTGCCTTGGTTGATCTTCATCAGGAAAAGTTAAATGCTGTTCAACAAGAGGTTGAAGCTTTTGGCGTAAAAGCCACCACATTTATTGCGGATATTTCAGATCCAATACAAGTCAGTCATGCAATTGATCATGCCGAATTGACACTTAATGGTTTTGATATCATGATCAATAATGCAGGGATTGCACAAGTCAAAGCTTTGGCAGAAGTAACACCGAATGAATTTAACCAAATCATGAACATCAATGTCGGTGGTGTACTTTGGGGGATTCAAGCCACAGCAAATAAATTTAAACAACGCCAACAGGCTGGAAAAATTATTAATGCCTGCTCAATCGCAGGTCATGAAGGTTTTGCTTTACTCGGTGTTTATTCGGCAACTAAATTTGCAGTTCGTGCATTGACACAAGTTGCAGCTAAAGAATATGCCAGTGCTGAAATTACTGTAAATAGTTATTGCCCAGGTGTTGTAGGCACAGACATGTGGGTCGAAATAGATCAGCGGTTCTCTGAAATTACAGGTGCACCAATTGGTCAAACGTATAAAAAATATGTAGATGGTATTGCTTTAGGACGTGCTGAAACACCAGATGATGTGGCTGCATTAGTTGCATTTTTAGCCAGTGAGGATACAAACTACATTACAGGTCAGTCTATTTTGACAGATGGTGGAATGGTTTACCGTTAATATCAACATAAGGAATACAGAATGAAAGCAGCTCGTTTTTATGATCGAGGGGATATTCGAATTGAAGATATCCCTGAACCGAAAGTACTTCCAGGCACAGTGGGAATTCAAGTTGCATGGTGCGGTATTTGCGGTACAGATTTACATGAATTCATGGAAGGCCCTATTTTTATTCCACCTTGTGGTCATCCACACCCAATTTCGGGAGAATCTGCACCTGTAACAATGGGACATGAATTTTCAGGCGTGGTTTATGCAGTTGGTGAGGGTGTAGATGATATCCAAATTGGGCAACATGTCGTCGTTGAACCCTACATTATTGCGGATGATGTACCGACTGGCCCCAATGATAAGTATCATTTATCAAAAAATATGAACTTTATTGGTTTAGGCGGACGCGGTGGTGGTCTTTCTGAAAAAATTGCGGTGCAGCGCCGTTGGGTACACCCTATTTCAAATGATATTCCCTTAGACCAAGCAGCATTGATAGAACCTTTGTCCGTTGGTCATCATGCCTATGTACGAAGTGGTGCAAAAGCTGGTGATATCGCACTGGTTGGTGGAGCAGGCCCTATAGGCTTACTTTTATCAGCCATTTTAAAGGCTAAAGGTCTCACGGTCATCATTACTGAATTGAGTGCAAAACGTAAAGAAAAAGCGATAGAAGCGGGTGTTGCAGATTATGTGCTAGATCCATCTAAGGTTGATGTGGTCGCTGAAGTGATGAAAATTACGGAAGACAGTGGTGTTGATGTCGCTTTTGAATGTAGTAGTGTTAATAAAGTGATGGATACACTGGTGGCAGCGATGAAACCAACAGGGGTAGTCGTGATTGTTTCTATTTGGAGCCATCCTGCCACAATTAATGTGCATAGTGTGGTTATGAAAGAGCTCGATATTCGTGGCACGATTGCTTATGTCAATGACCATCAGGAAACCATCCGTTTAGTCGAGCAAGGTAAGATTAATCTGGAACCTTTCATTACCCAACGTATTGCATTAGATGATCTTGTTTCTAAAGGCTTTGAAACACTAATTCACAATAATGAGTCTGCTGTAAAAATTATTGTTCATCCGTAGTTAGGCTTCGATACAACTTTATGTAATACATAGTGACAGAGAATGAGTCTGTATATGCAGACTCATTCTAATATTTGTATCAATTTTTTATAAAACTCGATCATCACATTGATAGGCTGCGCGCGTAGATTTCGGCATAACGTATATTATGTTCATTTGTGTAGTCAGCATCGTGAATATAATTGTGCAGATTCACGATGCTGATCTGTGGCACCAACTCAGGTTGCGTAGGCCACAGCCTTAGGTACTCAATTTAACATAAAATTAAGTTATGCGACTTCCAAGCGTCTACGGACGACAACGACGACAACGAGGTACGAGGCGTGAGGAGGCGGAGGACGTAAAAGCGAAAAAAGTCCACATTCTTTAATGGTGGACTTATGACGCATATTTGCGTCGTATTTAATTATTTTTCAATAACTTAACGTTTTTTAATTTACTTTTCTTTATTTCTATATTTTTTATTAAATTTTTAATCTTATAAAAAACATGAATTTATGATTTTATTTTCTTTTTTAGTATTGACTATATATAAACTTAGTTTATATTTTGTTTATACAAAGTATAGGCTTTATTATGACTCCTGACGATTTCATTGCGCTTTCTAGTGCTGCAAACAAAAAATTAAATGTTCAAAAAATTAAATCTAATATTTCTGATTTGGACGCAGTTGTTACTTTTAGAGTTAATAGTGCTTTGAAAAGTGAATTTAGTAGGATTTGCAAGGAAAATCAGTCTTCATCTAGTTCTGAACTTAAGCGTTATATGCTTAAGGTTATTGAGCAAGGTTCTTTATAATTTAATCGCTCAATAGATAAGTTCGCACCTCATCTATTGAGCTAACCACAACGATCTTATGAGGAGATCATCATGGCTGTTTCACATATTACTGTTTTGTCTTTGCTTGGCAAAGAGGTTTCATTTTCTGTTTTGATACGTGATGAAATTAAAGACAATTTTCCAGAAGGTATTCATGTCCGGGGTGTTGTAGAAACTGTTGCTATTGCTTTAAATGGTAACCATGAAATATTGGTTTGTGGTCAATATTATGATTTGTCTGAAATTGATTTAAAAATTTAATTATTTTCTGTTTTTAAATCTTAAAACCCTTGATTCATCTATGTTTCAAGGGTTTTTTATAAGCTAAATATTACTGCTGTAATCTTTAGTTCCAGTCTGAAAGACTACAAGACCGCTAACAAAGCGGTTTTGTTGTTTTGATAAGTAATGAATTGAATTCAAGTAAATACAGCATGTCTATGCTGCTAAAGCTGGCTGTCTAGCCAGTGTCAAAATACAATAAGATTAATCCCATCTCTGAATACATTCCGATATAGGCTCTAAGAGGGCTTATTTAGCGAATGCGACACAATGCAATGTTCATCTTAATAATTTGCGTAGAATCGCTTTGAAACGATTCTGTACTCAATTATTAAGCTGATTAGATATAGGCGTGAGGATTTCGCATAACTCTATATTATGTTACATGAATTACCGTTGACAGCGTTCCAGTTCAAGCTGTCAACGGCTGTCACAGCGATAGTGCGAGCGCTAGCGTTGCGTTGTGACAGTTTATAAGTCATTTAACATAATATACATTATACGAAATATAACTTATTTATAAAAAGCCACTTATATGTAGCTTCTTATAAATAAGTTATATCACATCAAATTCAATTCGACGATTCTTCTTGCGCCCATCAGCCGTAGCATTATCAGCAACAGGTTTATTTGCTCCCATTCCTTCAACACTTAAACGCTCTTCAGCGATATGCTTGTTGAGCAAATAGTTTTTTACAGCAATAGCTCGCTCTTTACTTAAAGCTAGATTCTTTGTCGCATCACCAGAACTATCTGTATGCCCAACAATTCGGACTTTCTTTCCTCCAACCTTATTTAAAGCCAGCGCCATTTCATCTAAAATCTGTGTCCCGCTTACAGCTAAAATGGCACTGCCAGATTCAAATTCGATAATTCGATTTTTAAGCGTATCATCAATAATTTGTTGTTCTGCCTGATTTACAGAAAATTGCGTATTTAAGCGATAAGGCGGTATGACTAAACCCTGAAATAAGTTTGTTATGGGCTGGATATCCGTTGAGTTCATTACTTTTCCATTGAGTTCCATCTGCGTACCACGTACGGACAATTTCCCTTGATGTACTTTTTTTAGCTCTGGAATCACCAAATTCGCTACAGACTCACTCCAACCCGATGGTGCATTTACAGCTTTAACTTGTATTTTATCAATAATTTGATCTGCACCATAAATGCTGTACATTTTAGCTAATATGGTTTGCTTACTGGCTTGATTGGGAACAATGCCTTCTACAATAACCGGCTCTGCCCAAACGTTGACACCGAAAAACAGTGTTAAACTGAATAGAATTTCCGTTGTTTTAATTCTATAATTTATTTTCATATCTCATTAATCTATAAATGTTTTTTTAAAAATTTTTACGCCTTGCATTAAGCTTAATTGCCTCTCACTTAATGCTTGTTCAAGGGTTGCCAAACCAGCATTTTGTTCTAAATAAGGGTCGATCCAATTTGCATTGACCAATGAAACCCAACGACCTGTATCCATTTTCTGTGTAAAAATTTCACTTAATGTCAGAATATCAGCACCTTGAAAACCAAATAGTAAGATCGGTTTTTCGTCATGAGAGATGCCTATCAAGAGCTCTGCATTTTGATTTTGAATAAAATAACTGATTAACTTGACCCAAAAAGCTGCAATTTCGTAGCAATAAGCAGCGTTATGAATAGGTAAAATCAAAACTTTGGTAAGGCGACTCGTCCCTTGCTGAATAACTGGTTGTAGCAACAAACCTAATCCAATCATACTTTGGGCAAACTCGTAACTACTAATTTTTAGTAATTGTGCAAATGAGTGGATTGTATGATGTTCATAAAATGCAGAGGCTTCAACATGATTAAAAACCTGAATTTCATTCTGTAATTTCGTCAACTTATCCAATAATATATTTTCATCGCGTAGTGACCGCATTACACGGTTTTTTTGAAACAAATCAATCAAAGTTTGTTTATAGCGGTATGGTGCATAAATAATATGCTGGAAACTATCATCAACCTCCAATAAATGGCTTAAGACCATTGGAAATTGGCGCCCTGAACTATCATGGCTTGCAATTAAATTTGCCACAAGAAAATGATTTTCTTGTGGGTTTGCAATGAAAAAGTCTAATGATGGTAATTTCTCATAAGCTTGAGCAAAGTTTTCCGATTGCATCGCATGTTCTAAAGCTTCCGTAATCCATTGGTCAATCACCTGAATTAAAGCATATTGTCCACGTGTTTTTAAGAAATCGCCATGTGCTGGGTATTTTCCATAATATAAAGGCAATGTACGCAGTTCATCCATATCGGCACGCCTCCTTATCCCATGTCTTCCATAAAATCATGAACGTGGCTCCTGCAAATTTGTAGGAGCTTTTAAACTCACCGCTGTTGCTACAGGTGCTGTTTGTGCAGCCACCACACGAACGGATTTAGTTGAAACCACTTGATCAACTAATTGCATACCGTTATAGCTACGTTGCCCTCCTACTCCACCACTAGCATCCCCGCTGATTAAACGGAAGTTAACTTTTACAGCAAGTTCAGGATTTTGTTGATTTTTCCATATCATTTCATAGCTTCCTCCACGTTGCGTACGTTGTGCACTGTCAATTAAACGATTAATCCCGTACTCACCTGGAGCCTCAAAAATCGTATGGGTTTTTCCATCTAAATCAATAGCTGTAATACGTGCACCTGGAATTGCACCTGCATTTGGCCAAACAAAGTTCACCCACTGCTGAACCCCATTTTCATAGAGCATACGTTGTCCATCAATATCAATGGTATATGATAGAAGTTTAGTATTTTCAATTGGGTAAAATTGAAAATTAGATTGATTTTGGGCTACTGGTGCAGATGAAGTTTGATTTAACTCTCCTGTGGCCATGCCACGACTTGGCGCAACATAAGTTTGAAAATTTACAACAAATTGTGGATTCAAACTGATACCTAGATCTTTCCAAGTCTTCGATGTCAAAGTATATCCACGACGAATGACCAACGGATCAAGTGTCTCTTTTACATAACGTGCAATACTGCCATTCTCCCCGAGAACTTGACTGATCTCACTGCTGGTGGCTTGTAAAGTTGCAGAAGAGTTAAACGGATATTTCTTACTCAAACCACTATTAAATGGTTGATATACCTGCATTTGCCAAAGTTTATTCATCTCATCTTGTGCTGGAGTAATTAAACTCTCAAATGACTGTGTAAGGGGTGACATAAGTAGCTTTTGTAGTATTTTTTGATCTGGCTCAGACAACCCAACAGACATTTTTTCATCTACCAGTTTTTGCGTTGTATTGAATACCGAATTTTGCTCATTAATGGTAGATTTAACCAAGCTTATTGTAGCTGGCCCAACGTCACCAGAGCTTTTTAGATCATTGAATTTGCTACGAACTTGTGCCAAAGACTGCATATATTCATCAAGCAAAGATTTATTTTGTTGATCATCACGTTTACGGACCAACTGATAAAACATTTGAAACTCTTTGGAAATAGGCCCTTGAGCTTGATTTAAGATAGTTGCATTAAGTTTTGCATCATCACGTCTTAAGACTTTACGTTTAAACCAAGCAACAAATCCAGTCTGTGGTGCTGCAAGTTCAGCCATTACAACAGGATTATCCCAACTAGTCTCTGTCGCAACTCGATCAAACACGCTGCGAATTGGTGAGTTTTCTGGTTCACCTAAAACTTGGATAAAATTCGTTTGTTGAGCATAATCACTTGCTTTCGCATAATGTATGCCCGTCAGAAATTTTCTCCACTCCGCAATATATTCCTTTTTATATAAGTCAGTTAGCTGTTTTCTGATTTGATCTGGGCTACCGCTAAAGCTTAAATCGTCAGATTGCGTGCTATTTAGCACCCAATCTTTGGTGTCTGTTGGGCGCTTGGCAACTTCATCAATAGCTTGTTCGATATATTCAGACCATGCGGCATGTGTAAACATGCCTGGTAGTGCATAACTACCTAAAATTGTATTTTGATTCGTCTCACCCAACATCTGTTTTATGGTCAATGCAGGATAACGAACTGCTGCGCGCATTTTGAGTTCATTATAAACACGATCTCGTGCAGGCATGCCTCGTACTACAGACAACAAGACTTGACGTGCTTGATCCACCACCAGACTATCTGAGCTTAGGACTGGAAACTTAGGATCATTTGTTAAAGTCATGCTATATGACAGCACTTGCTCCGCTTTTTGAATCATTTCACCGCGTGGCATTTGTCCACGATTATTGTCTAACCACGACCGCCAAAAGCGAGTCACTTGGTCACTTAAATGACTGGCATCCATATATTGAGCATTACCCATCATCAAATAGGCTTTTAATGCATTGTATGCATCTTGTGGATTCGTATCACTCGGCTCTAAATATTGCTGTGTTTTTGAAACAGGTGCTAGCTTTACATTGCTATGATTGGTTCGCAATTGCTCTTCATTGGCTTTAACACGTTGTAAATATTGAGTAATATTTTGCTGCGTTGGAACCAATATAATTTGTTGAACACCTTTTAAGTATTCAGTTTTAAGCTTCTCATGCAGCTCATCTCCTTGATATAAACCAAAAGCAAACTTTAGTGGTCGATCTTGCTCAAATTGATCGAGTTGTTGCATACGTTCTTGTAAAATTAACAGTGCGTTAAGCTGTGTGGACAACTCTTGACCTGACTGTTTTTCAAGTAACACAACCTTTTCTAAGTCAGCCTGTACATCGGTAATCAGCTGTTGATTATTACGATAAGACCAAACCCATAGACTTAAAATAAGAGCCACACCAAATAAAGCGGTAACGAATGCAATATACCGTTGACGTTTACGCGTTGGGTTGATGTGTTGCTTAACTAAGTTTTTGTCTTTTAAAATAACGTCTGAAAATAGACCTTTTAAAAAATAACCATGATTTTGTGAAATTGAACGTGTTGGAATACCGCTGTCATTACCCAAACCTTTCTGTAATAAAAAGTCTTGTGCAATTTGTTCAGTCATTGGGCTTTCGATGATACCTTCTTGTAGCGCACTCGTGAAATAAAAACCACGAAAAACAGGCTTAAATTGATAAGGATTATCTTCGAAAAGTGTACCAATAAACGTTTTCAATGCAGGCTTTAAGCTCTTAAACTCCAAAGGAAAAGTCATTACGCTTGGCGAGATATTCTGAGCGTGTCGACGGCTAAGATGTGTGGTACTCACCCCTTTCAAACCGTCGTATAAAATTGAATAATGTTTCTCAAATAACTCAACCGCATGGTTTGATGCATCTGTATTATAAGGTAACGTTGCGCCCCAAACCTGATCAAACTCGTTCACTTCATAGCATTCAAAAAACTCTGTAAAACCAGCAATCAAATCCATTTTCGAAAAAACCAGATAAACTGGAGAGAAAACCTCTAAACGTTCAGTTAGATCTTGAATACGTGCACGTAAATTTTTCGCAAGTTTAATTGATTTTTCAGGGCTATTACTGACTAACTCAGCAATACTCACAATCACAATCAAACCGTTAATAGGTGCCTTGGAACGATTCTTTTTTAGAATATTTAATAAACCTAACCACTCAAAATGGTCATCCGCATAAATGGAGTAACGCCCTGCGGTGTCCAATAAGACTCCTTCTGTTGAAAAAAACCAATCACACTGGCGTGTTCCACTTAAACCGGCAGAAACTGATCTTTGATGTGTCTCTTCAAAAGGAAATTTTAGACCCGAGTTATAAATGGCTGAGCTTTTTCCAGCAGCGGGATTACCAATCACCATATACCATGGCAATTCATATAAGGCTGCATTGCCTTTCTTATCGCCTAGTTTAGATTTCCGAATCAATTGGATAGACTCTTTCATTTGTTGTTGAATCAAATGAAGCTCATCGTTGCTTTTCTTCTTTCCATATTCAGCTTTCGTATCATGGGCAATGGCATCAGCAAGCACCTCACCTTGTGCAGCATGCCGACGACGCATAATCAATAAATACACACCCCAAATCACAAGCCCTAATACATAACAGATCATTAAAGCCCAAAAAACTTTGGCGGGAATCGTGTTATACATTGCAAATAACGCAACAAAACAAGATAAAGCGATAATGGCCTTAGGATTCGTCACATACTGCCAAATATAACCTAATACGTTGTAAAATAAAGAATTCACGTTACTCTCTTATTCTTTTTTAATTTAAATGGATTGTGCTAATTTTTCATTCATATCTTCATACGCTTGTATAAAGCAATGCGTTGAAGATTGATCTACGCTATAGATCATTGTCATAAGTTCATCTGGAAAATGCATACTCAGCATAAAACCGAATACTTTAGCCAAATGCTGCGTATCACCAAGACTTTGTTTTGTATAAATAAAATGGTGTGGCTCAATATGGCTTTGACTAAAAGCATGATTGACCTTTTTTATGGTTGGAATATTTGTCATATCATCCAATATCAACACAAAAGGCTGAACGGGCTTCAATTGCTCTAAGCTCACTATGTGCTCAGTTGGAAGTTGATCTAAGATATTGTCCACATTTAAACCAATATTCAGTTTTTTTTGTGGTGTAGTCTCTAATAGTTGTAAAAAAGATGCAGCCAAACACCAACTCGATGCATATTCTGAGGGTAAGTAACGATCCGTCAGCCATGTTTTTTCATCTAGCAACTCTTGATCAATTTCAGAGTCAACATTAAGAATCAATGAAATTTCTTCTAGTTGCTTAGACAGTTGTGCCAACAACAACACCCAATCTTTATAGGCAGTTTCTTGACTCAAATAATGATGTTCAATTTGGATTTGCGCAGTGATGATCCCTAAAGACCTTAAATAATGCTCCACAATTTCAAAACTTTGTGCTTCATTCCAAAAATGTAAAACCGACTCAGATAACAAAATATGGATATGAATACGATTCAGTTTCGTTACACTTTTAATGCTTTCCTGATTGTCTTGTACATCAGATGCATATTCACTATTCGGATCAATCCAAGCGGGATGCATTCGATATTCATAAGCTAACTCGCTGTCATAAAATAACGCAGATTGTTTTAAGTGCTGCGCAATTTGCCACAATGTTTCAGCATGCTGTTCAAGTTGATGCTCAATCAATGCTTGAATACGCTGGTGACGAGGATGCTCTATCTCAAATTCATCTTCTTTATCTGCATTTGTAATGACATTGTCTAGCGCTTGTATACGATAGGACAACATTGGAAGCCCATAATTATTCTGTAATTGAGTATCTAACTCAGGGCTTTTAAACTTTTGCAGTTCATCAATAATTGTTTCATTTTCTCCCAAAGCACTATAAGCAGCTGAAGAATAAATATTAAGTTGGATCCATTCGATATCAACAGGTTTTGCTTGTTTTTCTACAGCTTCTATCTGTTGACTTTGTGCCAACTCATCTTGCTTTCGTTGCTCTTTACGTTGTTGTTGTGCTTTCCATACTCTGTAGATAGCCCAAGGCAACCATAAAATCACACTGATCAATAAGGGAAGTAAAAGCAAATGACGAACTAAATCAATTGCACTTGGGTCATAACCAGTATCACGCCAATAAAAAACAACCACACCACACACCAGTAGCAATGAGCTCACAAGTGTTGCAATAAAAAGTTTAAGCATGTCACATTCCCATCAGTGCATAACAGGTTTCAGCGTTGTGATCTTTCTGTTTAGGCATTAAAAAAGCACCTTGGGATAAGCCCATAGTGGTTGTTGAATTCAGATGTAACGGTTGAATATCGTTTTTATTTAGAATGAGCCTTAAATCAACCGCGAGTGTTGGGCTCAACCAAGTAGACAAAATCCGTTTAATTTTTTCGCTATTTTCTTTTTCCGGTAAAAACGTTAAATATTCGCTATAAGAAACTGGGCCGATCACTATCTCTATCTTTTCGTCAATTTGACGTATCGTTTCACCACAAAAAGTATTCATTCCCAAAAGGTTTCCATTTCCTCCAAGCACTGTTCTCTGATCAACAGACAGAGTAAATTTTTCTTCGATGAACTCAGAAACCTTGATATTTTGTTTAAGCACAGCACTCAACATGGTCTTCAAAGCATGTACTGTATTATTTTGCCCCTGCATTAAACCTGCAAATTCAGCAAAATAATCATCTAAATCTGGTTGATGGTGCTGTGAGCGAATATATCCATTAAGAGCGTGCAAAATATCTAAATAATGGTTCTCTGCTTCAATTTCATAGCGCACAGGTAAATGATAAGCCAAACATGCATCGACATATTGGGTCGTCAACTTATGATTGAACAAACCTAAAAAATGAATAGTCTCCTCGCGTTGGATACGGGGACTGTGTCTAATTTTCTGGGTATAACTATAGGGTAAGCTTCCATGAATACCTGTTAGCCCGACCATTAAATTGGTTAAATGAATTTTCTCCTCATCAAGACTAAAACTTTCAATCTCTGTATCGGGAAAATTAAGATTTAAAGAACTATGAAATCTAAATGGCTTGGCCCAATCTCCCTTGATTTCCTTGTTTGAATCTGCCGTCTGCCGTAATAATCGTGTTGCTTGAATAAACTCAAAGGCACGCGGTTGTTCAATCAAGGCCCCAATTACAGAAGTGTCTTGCCACCAACGTTCTGTACGCATTGGTATAACTCCTGTTGTGTATAAGCATCGGATATAACAACATCAACAAAACTGTTCATGTGTACTTTTAAATTGAAAACATGTGCTAAAAGCTGGCTAAAAATGAATAAGCTATGCCCCCGGAAAACCTTTGAATCAATCGCTAGTTTTACTTTTAAACCACGGACAAATAATGGAAAAGGTTTTGCCTCTACCATTTTTTGAGTAAGAGAAAAATCAACCATTTGAATTGAATTAATAATCAGTTGATTTTCTTTTGATTTGGGTAAATTATAGAGTTCAAGTAATTCCTTAATATGACTTAAGGTCTCTCCTTTCATTAAGGACAAAGTATTTAATGAAAGATGTGAAATAATTCTCCATTGTTCTTTTTTATTTTTTTCAAAAACATAGGGTTTATTGGGTCTTTTTAGAACCACCGCTCGCCGTGCAAGACTATTGTCATTCAAACTCAGAATACTATTAGTCTGACTTAACGCTTCATGGGGTAAGTCACGATTGGAACACAGTAATTGTGTACTAATGAAGTCTGATTTAGTGCTTTCTGGCGAAAGCTGCTTTGAGATAATACTATATACTGTTTCTGTATATTTATTATGCAAATGGGCTGAATTTAAACTATAAAAAAATTGAGTATCTGGATCTTGATAATGACTCATTGCAAAAAAAGGATAAATATCAAATGCTGTTTGTTCTTGATTTGATTTTTCACGGATCATCTGCATTCTAGTAATACTATATGTTTGATAATACTCAGGATGATGTGCATCTGTAATTAAAGGGTATTCTAATTGCTTATGATTTATTTTCTGTGGTTCTGCTTGTTTCCTAAATAAATTCACTGCTGGAGTAACATATAATTTAAAGTTTGCAATATTTAATTCTGAGTAATTTTTGATATTCACTTGATCATTTAAATTAAGTTTTAGGTGAATTAAAATTTCAAAATAATGCTGACCTTTATCTAGATGTTTTAAAAAATCTAACTTCATATTTAGAAAGCTAAACTTTTCGGGGAAGCAAAAATACTCCATCAATAACCGATAAGCATGATGTGTATGCTGATCTAATGGCAGTAAGCTTTCATCTTCTGAGAAACCTTGAGTACAAAAAGGATTTTTAATATCAATCAGATGATGACCGTATTTCAATGAAAACCCAGTATTTGATTGAAACACTGCATCCAAAACCTGGAGTGGAAAATTAGATATAGCATCCAGATAAATAGGTAAGCATTCTTTTTCTAAAATGTGCTGAGATTGATTAAAAAGATTAAAACCTAAAGTAAGGGTAGCGTTTTGATTTAAGTGTATATGTGCACTGGGATGTGTTTTAAAACTGAGTTGACACAACTCAAGTGGTAATAGTTTTAACTCTTGGGTGGTATTAAATTCGCACTGCACTCCTTTAAAACTACGTGACTTAATCGTGGTATTCTTCGGAACAACATGTGCTTCTGTTAATTGTTTACACTTATTTAAATCTTCCAAACTAAGTATAGTACATGCAGGAAAAGGCTTTAAATATTGTGGAAACATCACCTCAAACAGTGATCGTGTAAAGACGTCATAACTGTCTACAAGTTTTTTATCAATTCTAGCTGCAATCAAAGAAAAAGACTGAATTAAGCGCTCAATATGCGGATCATCAATTTGTTCTTGGTTTAAAGACAACCGTTGAGCAATTTTAGGATATTTTTGTGCAAATTCGCGTGATTGCTGTCCAAATTCTTGTAATTGTTTTTCATAGTAAGGTAATAACTCTTCAATCACAAATCACCCAATTAAGATCGTGCAGAAATAACATATTGTTGTGTTGTTGGTTTGAGTAAAGCATCAAAAATAACAGGCTCATACAATGGATGAATATTTAAATAAGCTTGAATACTCAAACATAAAGCTCCCATATTCTGCCCATCAAATAACATTTCGACTTTAACCTGTTTTAGTCTTGGCTCATGTGCGGTAATAGAACATGCGATAGACTGACATATTTTATCTCGGTCTAAGGGGTTAGCCGTCGAAAGCCCAACAAAATCAATGATCCCAAACTGTAAAATGGATTTTTTTACTAAGGGAAACGCATCAATAACTGAGTCGAAATTTGCCATACGACTATTAAGTAATTCTTCTAAATCATACGCGACAGACTCGCGCAACTCTTGAAGAGACATCCCCTGCCGATCCTGCTCATTTGTAGGCAACAATCGGTCAAATAGTGTTTTTCTAAAACCATATGGATAAATTTGATCTAGGTTCATATTGACTAGAATTTTCCTACATGAAAAATAAGGGCTAATATAAGTTAGCCCTTATTTTTGAAGCATATTTATGCAGCGTACGATGCGGTATTATTTGACAGTGACCATTTCTTGGTTACTGCACCTTTTTGCGTACCATTAATATCTTGCTGGTTATACGTCCATTCCACTGCGGCATATTTCAAACC
This sequence comes from Acinetobacter sp. WCHAc060042, assembly GCF_003231195.1. Classification (NCBI taxonomy): domain Bacteria; kingdom Pseudomonadati; phylum Pseudomonadota; class Gammaproteobacteria; order Moraxellales; family Moraxellaceae; genus Acinetobacter; species Acinetobacter sp. WCHAc060042. The sequence goes on along the minus strand of NZ_QKVN01000021.1, from coordinate 1,350 downwards.
GAAGCTCTCAATTGGTACACCTTCTTCACTCACTGTTGGTGTAACACTTGAAACCAACACATGCTTTAACTTGATTTGCAGATATTTAATACGTTTATCACCATTCGCTCGATAAAAATCAATCTGAACTTCGTCAAAGGTATATCCCGCTGAACATGCTTCCCATAGCTTTGGGCTGGTTGCATCTAAATCTTTCACAAAAATCATGTCAGAGTGTTCTACACGCTCAGCTGTATGGCCACCTACACTTGAGGATGTTGCGGACTTCGGCTGGCGAATGTTATGTGACCAAGAATTTACCTCCAACCAGCCTTTATGTTCAGCATCGCGTGATTCACCATCGACTTTGTACTTACCACGAAATTGTACGTATATATCTTTCATTTTTAATATTTTCCTATTTTAAAGTTATTATGTGTTGGCATTCAAAATTAATTTGAGGACTGAGGTAATTCAGTAACAAGTCGCAGTGATACTGACAACTCGTCCAACTGGAAATGTGGTCTTAAGAAAACCACAGATTTGTAGTGCCCTGGCTGTGCAGGATTCTCTACAACTTTGACAGAGGCTTCACGAAGTGGGTATTGCGCTTTCGCTTCTTGTGAAGCGCCGTCATCAAGTAAGATATATTGGGCTAACCATTCATTTAAAAATGCTTCGACATTTCCAGCAGATGCGAAGCTACCGACTTTATCCCGCATCATGGCTTTTAGATAATGTGCAATACGTGACACTGCCATAATGTATTGAATTTGACTTGATAAAGCTGAGTTTGCGTTCGCAGAATCGCTATCATACTTTTTAGGTTTCTGCGTCGACTGTGCGCCAAAAAATGCTGCGTAATCTGTATTTTTGCAATGGACAAGCGGAATGAAGCCCAGATCACTGAGTTCTTTTTCGCGACGGTCTGTAATTGCAATCTCAGTTGGACATTTAAAGACAACCTCACCATCATTGGTCTTAAACGTGTGGACAGGTAAGCCCTCTACTAAACCGCCACCTTCTACACCACGAATCGCTGCACACCAACCATGCATATCAAAAGCATTGGTTAAACGGGTTGCAAATGCATAAGCAGCATTCATCCATAAATAGTCATGATGATTTTGTCCAGTCACTTCTTCGACAAAATTAAAGCCTTCGGTCGCAGTACCTTCTTTAGGGTGATATGGCAAACGGCCTAGTACTCGTGGCATGGTCAATGCCACATATCGCGCATCATCACTTTCACGGAATGAGCGCCATTGCACATATTCAGCCGTCTCGAAGATTTTTGAAACCTCTCGAGGGCGGTCTATATCTGTAAAAGATTCTAGGCCTAAAATGCTTGAATCTGCTGCAGAGATAAAT